>CAMWXO010000028.1 GCA_947178245.1 uncultured Porphyromonadaceae bacterium | reverse complement strand
CCATCTTCCACCCGCCTTCAGAGACTCAGAAGTGGCTCCACACTTTTGGGTCTCATTTTTTATAGATATGTTTTTTGTTGGTTAAATGGTTCAGACTGTTATGATAGTCAGGTTATTTAACTACATATACCTTTCCTTAATGATATAAACCTCTTATACTCTTATACAATATGAACTACTACATCTATATCAATGGAACATCCGTGGGCCCGATGAACGAGCACCAGCTCTTCGCATACAACATCGATCAGAACACAAGCGTAAGCACCGATGGCATCAATTGGCGACCACTCTACACATACCCCGAACTCATGATGGCCTTACGCCAGCATGGCGGCAGCTACGCCGACAATGAACTGGCCAACAAGAAACTGATATGCGGACTGCTCGCCATCTTCCTGGGTACGCTCGGAGTGCAGTATTTCGTGCTTGGGAAGACAGCCGGCGGAATCTACACCATACTCCTTTCCTGCATCACATGCGGACTCTGGGGCACCGTCATGCTAATTCAGGGAATCCTCATGCTATGCATGAGCAATCAGGAATTCAAGATGAAATACATCGACAACCCCGCTACTATGCCCCTATTCTGACCATCATAGACAAAAGCAACATTTTTAGACATAAGCACATAAGGAACATATCCTTTGGGCTTATGTTTTTTAATAAGCCCATACGGACATATATCCAACCAATTTTTATCTACATAAAAATTATTCTGCACAAATATCGTTTTATCTGCACATAATTATGCGTTTTTATTTTGCAGATTCAATTATTTTATATAACTTTGCATCGGATATCTACACAATGCAATAATATATCCGCATAAATATATGCACACTTATCTGCATATATATCTGCATATATATCTACACGCTTATCTGCATAGATATCTGCGCATTTATCTGCACAGATATCTACTCACAAAATAACCACACATAAATTTTCGACATGATGATTCAGGCAGACGATATTAAAAGGCTTATGAAAGAAGGCGAAGGATTTCAACTGGAAATGAAAGCATGCGGGACTGCGCTGCCTTCATCAGTATGGGAAACTTACTCCGCCTTCGCAAACTCACGCGGAGGAATCATACTGCTCGGAGTCACAGAACACAAAACACGCTCCGCATCAGAACGTTTTGAAGTCACCGGCGTTAGCGATGCAAACAAAATAGTCACAGACTTCTTCAACTTGCTCAACAATCCCCAGAAAGTAAGTTGCAACGTACTGGTCGACAGCGACGTGAGAATTGTAGAAGTAGACGGAAAAGATGTAGTCTACATCAACGTACCGGAAGCAAATTACCGCAACAAACCAATATATATCAACAACAACCTGCAATCCGGATCTTACAAACGGCTATTCGAAGGAGACTGTCATCTGAACAAGCAGGAACTTACAATTCTAATCCGCGACAGCTCAGACGATATAGACTCACAGATCATCGAATGCTACGGAATGCAAGACATCGACCAAGAAACATTAAAGACATACCGGCTGTCATTCCAGCACAAAAACCCACATCACGCGTACGAAGCACTTGATGACAAAGAATTTCTCATGAAAATGGGAGGCTATGCAGAAGACAGAAAAAAATCATTGGAAGGACTGACGATGGCCGGACTGCTGATGTTTGGGAAAGGACAGTCCATCCACGAAGTATTTCCTTCGTTCAGGGTAGACTATCTTGACAGGATCGACATTCAGCCCGGCGATGACCTGAAATGGAACGACCGGCTGACCGATGACGGACGTTGGGAAGACAACCTCTACAACTTTCTGATCCTGACCCTTCGCAAACTACTCTTTACCCTTCCCTCAGAAGGACGAATCGTAGATGGCAGCCGAAAGGATGGAGGAGTTCTTTACGACGCCATCAGGGAGGCTATGGTCAACAGCCTCACCTACTGCGACTACAAACTCGGAGGAGTGCTCCGCATCGACAGGATGACCGACAAGATCGTAATGCGCAACCCCGGAACATTAAGGATTGCACCCGAACGAATCTATGAAGGAGACTATACCCGGGCACGCAACGCCACTATACAGAAAATGCTGCGGATGGTCGGGTTCGGCGACAACATCGGCTCCGGATTCCAGAAAATCATGAAGGCCTGGGAAAGCCTGAGATATGTTACGCCCGATATTCATGAAGAGCCGGAAGTCACGGAAGTATGGCTTACCCTTCCTTTATATAAGAATATCGTAAAACCTAAAAAAACAATAAGATATCCTGAAGTAAATGAAGAAATCACTATGGTAAAAGAGCCGGAAGGTCTCTATGCAAGGCGAAAGAACGACTCCGCATTTCACCTTACTCCAATTCAGGAAAGGATCCTCGATGAGATAAAGGCGGATCCATATATCTCAATTCCTGAAATTGCAGATAAGATAGGTGTGAAGGAAGGATTTGTGCGTTCCCAAAGGCGTTCGATGGAGAAATTTGTTGAATTGAGGCGTATCGGTTCCCGAAAGACCGGTTTCTGGCAGATTATTCCAAAAAAATGATTTTAAGACATAAGCACAGAAGTCATAAAATGAATATGACTTCTGTGTTTATGTCTGATCGTGGAAGCTATTAGAGTTTAGAGAGGAATCGTTCCCGATCCACTATGTAGCGGATATGGTGCCCCTCGCCAAGTTTAGTCCCTGCGCAATAGGCCGCGATGTCGAAATGCAGTGCTTTTCCTTCTATTTTCTTAAGTATGGCCTCTGCCTCCACTTCGTCGCCCATGGCAGTCGGCTTAAGATGCGAACACTCCATGAATCCGCCCACTGTAGTCTCATTCTCCTTCAGATAAGGCGCCACTGCAAGCATAGAGGCATTCTCCATCAACGCTATCATGGCCGGAGTAGCGAGCACCGGAAGGTCACCACTGCCAATGGCTTTAGCCGTGAGATGCTGCACCACGATCGCCTTGCTGCTATGCGTGAGTCCTTCTTTCAATTCTTTTTCCATAAGCAGGTCAATAACATCGACGCGGAGACGAATGCAATATTCAAGCAACCGTCACCGCGTCCATTTAGTTCTCAGATCATTACTTTACGAGATGCTTCAGCATACTGAAGAATTCAGGATTCTCCCCCACTGTCACGTGGGCCACATTGCCTTCGGGATCGATAATGAACTTCGTCGGGAATCCCTGGATGCCATACTGCTCGGTAAGGTCTGAATTACGGGGGTTATAGACCTGAAGCCACAGAAGCTCGTATCGCTCCACCGTTGCCTTCCACACGTCTTTAGTGTCGCCGCAGTCAATACCTACGATCTCCACCTTGCCTTCATATTCCTTATATGCATCCTTCAGCGCAGGAAAACCCTTGATGCACCAGGGACACCAGGAGCCCCAGAAATCAAGAATCACCCATTTGCCCCTCAGATCGGAAAGCGAGAGCATATTGCCGTTGATATCTTCAAGCTTAAACTCCGGCGCAGCCACTTTCCTGACTTCAGTAACCGCAGATTCGGCCTGACGTCCGGAAGCCGATGTCTGATTGCCGGCCTTAGCCCCGCACGCCGAGAGCTGGAGCACCAGCAGAGGAAATACGATTTTTTTCATGAATATGTGCTGTTTACTTGTTAGACATTGTTTTATCATAACTAAAACAAGCAGACGACTTATTTGTTGAGCACACCGAGTTTTCTGCCTACCTTTATAAATGCATCCACAGCACGGTCAAGGTGCTCGCGCTCATGCGCTGCGGAAAGCTGCACGCGTATGCGCGCCTGCCCTTTCGGCACTACGGGATAATAGAAGCCGGTGACGAAAATGCCTTCCTTCTGCATCTCCGCAGCGAATTCCTGCGAAAGTTTGGCATCATAGAGCATCACGGCGCATATAGCCGACTGAGTTGGCTTTATGTCGAAGCCGGCGGCAAGCATCTTCTCGCGGAAGTAGTTGACGTTCTCCTTAAGTTTTGCATTGAGTTCATTACTCTCTTTGAGCATCTTGAACATCTCGAGACTCGCGCCCACGATAGAGGGGGCTACGGAGTTTGAGAATAGATAAGGGCGGCTGCGCTGGCGCAGCATATCTATCACTTCTTTCGGGCCCGTGGTGAATCCTCCCATGGCGCCGCCGAAAGCCTTGCCGAGGGTGCCAGTGAAGATGTCGATCTTGCCGTAGCAGTCAAACTGCTCGGCCACACCGTGACCTGTGGGGCCCACCACTCCGGCTGAGTGAGACTCGTCTACCATCACGAGAGCGCCGCATTTCTCTGCCAGTGCGCAGATTTTGTCCATCGGAGCCACATTTCCATCCATCGAGAAGACACCGTCAGTAGCGATTATCTTGAAGCGGCACCCCTGGTTGTCGGCTTCCTTGAGGCAGCGTTCGAGATCTTCCATGTCAGCGTTGGCATAGCGGAAACGTTTAGCCTTGCACAGGCGCACTCCGTCGATGATGGAGGCATGATTAAGCGAATCGGATATGATGGCGTCCTCTTCAGAGAAAAGAGGCTCGAAAAGGCCTCCGTTGGCGTCGAAACATGCAGCGTAGAGAATTGTGTCTTCCGTCTTGAAATAGTCCGAGATAGCCTTCTCGAGCTGCTTGTGAAGGTCTTGTGTGCCGCAAATGAAGCGGACTGAGCTCATGCCGTAGCCACGATTTTCCATAGCCTCGCGCGCGGCTTCGATAAGGCGCGAGTTGTCGGCGAGACCGAGATAATTGTTTGCGCAGAAGTTGAGAACCTCGCCATCATTCCCTTCCACCTTTATGTCGGCGCTCTGGGGAGTGACGATGACGCGTTCGTTTTTGTAAAGGCCGGCCTCCTTTATGGAGTCGAGTTCCTTGGCGAGATGATCTTTGAAGTTTTTATACATATCAGTTATCGGTTATCAGTTGGCAGACCGTAGGGAAAATGTCCGGCCTATCGGATGTAAAATTATAAAAAAAAGATGAATCGGACAAATAAAAGAAAATAAAAGCGCTCCGCCTTTTAAAAAGAGGAGCGCCTGCAAGTGATGGGGATATGCGTCAGATGGATTTCTCCACATTCCAGACAAAGGCCCTGAGTCCGAGCATCGGACGATCTTCATCGAGATGCCTCAATTTTTCAAGCAGGGAATCCACCTGCCCGTCTTCCACAACCGTAAGGATGGCTGAGGCAAGTCCGGGCCACGCATGTGAGCCGTAGTGAGGATCGCCGCTTTTGCTGCCACGTCCCTGAACGTCGCTGAAAGAAGTGAATCCGCGACAGTTAGAGCGGGTCAGGATGTCGATTATCTTTTCATAGTGAGCCTGGTCGAAGGCTATGAATACTGATTTCATGTTTCGCGTATTACATTGTGCGTTTTGGATAAATCATGCTTAATCTTTATTTATCATGATTTATCCAAATACGTTGATTTAATTCTCAGTCCTTCTGTTTCTCATCGTGAGATTTGCGGAGCTTCTTGCGCATGTTGAGGACGCCGCGTCCGGCAAACGAACAGTAGAGCACCGGCACGAACAGCAGCGTGAGGATGGTGGAGAAAGTCAGACCTCCGATCACAGCAGTTCCCATAGGCTGCCACATCTCGGCACCCTCACCGGAACCCACAGCCATCGGCACCATGCCGAGGATAGTGGTGGCAGTGGTCATGACTACCGGACGTAGACGTGAACGTCCGGCGTCGATCACCGCCTTGCGGATACTCATACCGCGTTCACGGTTCAGTATGATATAGTCGATAAGCACGATACCGTTCTTCACCACAATACCGATAAGCATGATGGCTCCGATCATCGACATCACATTGAGCGTGTGCCCCGTGAGCCAAAGGATAAGGAACACACCCGAGAAGGCGAAGAGCAGCGACGTCATGATGATGCCGGGATAAGTGAAGCTTTCAAACTGCGCGGCCATCACAATATATACAAGAATCACTATGAGGATTCCGAGCATAAGAAGGTCGGAGAATGAATCTTTCTGGTCTTCATAGCTTCCCGCGAGCTGGATCGAGATGCCGGCCGGAAGGTGCATCTGGTCTATGATGGTTTCTGCCTGCTCCACAACCTGGCTCATAGGCACGCCATCAACCACGGTGGATACAGTCACCAGACGCTCACGATCCTTACGCTCGATGGTAGGAGGAGTGAAGCGTTCCACTACCGTTCCAAGCTCCTTTATGCGCACCTGTCCGCCTGAAGGAGTCGTCACCACGATATTCTCAAGATCCTCGATAGATGTGCGATGCTTCTTGTCGAACATAACCTTGATGTCATACTCCTCACCGTCTTCACGGAACTGGGAGGCTGTAGCGCCATTTACTCGATTACGGAGCATCTGAGCCACCGAAGAAAGGTTCAATCCGTAAAGGCTCAGTTTCTCGCGGTCGAAATCCACCTGATATTCCGGCTGATAGTCGCCACGCGAAATCATGATGTCGGCTGTGCCCTCGATTCCTGCAAGAGCAGCCTTAAGCATACGGGCCACGGAGTCAGTGGCCGAGAAGTTATAACCATAGATCTCGAAGTCCACAACCGACTGGCCACCCATGCCGGATCCACGTCCGCCACCTACGTTTACCTGCGCCTTGACGAACTCGGGAAACTGCTCTTTTATGTCCTGACGCATTCCGTCGGCGATTTCCTTGATGCCGCGCTTGCGTTCGGTCTTTTTGTAGAGATTTATATTCATCGACACGATGTGCGCGCCGTTGTCGCTCAGCGAGGCAAACGTATTGTCGGACGACGCCGGGCCTACGGTGAACGATGATACCTTAATCTCGGGATACTTCACCCTCCAGAGTGAGTCGAGACGATGAGTGGCATCATACGCCCTCTCCACACGGCTTCCGATCGGAAGCTCAAGATTCACACCCAGACGGCCGTTGTCCTGCGTGGGGAAGAACTCGGTGCCCACAAACTTCATCAGGAAGATGGAGCAAGCGAATATGCCCAGACAGACGATCACTGTCACCGTGCGATGCGCCACCACCTTGCGGAGCACACCAGCATACCAGTTGTCGAACCTGTCGAGAGCCCTTTCGATGGGGCCATAGAGCTTGATGAAAAGGGCACCGTGATGATTCACCCGGCGAAGCCACTGAGAGCAGAGCATCGGAGTGAGCGAGAGGGCGCAGGTAGTGGATATCACCATCATGATGCAGACCATCCAGCCCAGCTGACGGAAGAGCACACCTGTCATGCCGGTGACGAGCGTCAGCGGGAAGAATACCGCGATAAGGGTGAGGGTGGAGGCTATTACCGAGATGGCCACCTCGTTCGTGCCATGCACGGCGGCCTGCTTCGGGTCTGATCCGCGTTCGATGTGGGTGGTCACGTTCTCAAGCACCACTATCGCGTCGTCTACCACCATACCGATCGAGATGGAGAGAGCCGAGAGCGAAACGATATTGAGAGTGTTGCCCGTGGCGTAAAGATATATGAATGAAGCGATAAGCGACACCGGAATCGTGATGACGATGATCATTGTGGCTCGCCAGCGGCCCAGGAAGAAGAACACCACGAGCATCACGAAAAGGAGTGCGTAGAGCACCGTCTCCTCAAGCGAGGCTATAGTATTGCGGATATTGTCTGACGTGTCTACGATAACGCCGAGCTTGATATCCGACGGCAGGTTTTTCTGCAGTTTCGGAAGCATCTTCATCACCTGCTCGGAAATCTGCACGGAATTTGCACCGCTCTGCTTCTGGATGACGATGATGGCACCTTCCTTACCCTTTATATATGAATGCTGGGTGCGCTCCTCAAACGAGTCATCGACCTGCGCCACGTCCTTGAGATATATTATAGATCCGTTGTAGGAGCCAACCGGAACGTTAAGGAGCTGGGAAGTCTCATCAAATTCCCCCTGCACGCGCAGCGAGAAAGTGTTGCTGCCCACGTCAAACGCACCACCGGGCACGTTGCGGTTTTCAGCGGATATGATGCCTGAGATTCCCTCTACGGTGAGATGGTATGCCTCCAGCTTGTTAGGGTCGCAATATACGTGGATCTCGCGCTTTGGGGCTCCCGATATCGACACCGTACCGACTCCGTCGATACGGGCCAGGGGGTTAGCCACTCCGTCGTCGAGAATCTTATAAAGTCCGGCCATACTCTCCTTAGCCTCCACCGAAAGGAGACAGATAGGTATCATATCGGTCGAGAACTTGAATATGATCGGATTCTGGCAGTCGTCAGGAAGCGACGACTGCACCATGTCGAGCTTGTCGCGGACATCGTTGGTCAGATCATCGATATCGTAACCGTATTCAAACTCGAGGGTGATCACTGAAGTGTTCTCCCTGCTCTGCGAGGTGATATGCTTCAGATGCTCCACCGAGTTCATCACATTCTCGAGCGGCTTCGTCACATTCTGCTCGATATCCTCCGAACTCGCGCCGGGATATATCGTGATCACCATAATGGTGTTCGTATCGATGTCTGGAAAGAGATCGACAGGAAGTTTCGTAAGCGAGAAAAGGCCGAGAATCACCACCGTCACAAAGCAGAGGGTGGTCATGATTGGGCGTTTCACCGCTGAACTGTATAAGCTCATTATTCCTTATTTTATGGGATTATAGGATAATCTTGTTTATTTCATCACCTTCACCTTGCGGCCGTTGGCAAGGGCGTTCTGCCCTTCCACCACCACTTCAGCGCCGTTGGGCACGCCGCTGATGAGCTCGTAGGATGTACCGAGACGCTGTCCGAGTTCCACCTTATTGTAAGATACGGTTCCGTCGGCGTTTAGCACATACACATAGTGGTCTCCACTACCCTGCTGCTTCACCACCGCGCGGTCCGGAACCACCACATGATTGACATTTCCATGAGAAATCGAAGCGCGTCCGAACATTCCCGGCAGAATGCGGCCATCGGCATTGGGGAGAGTGATCTCGACCCCTACAGTACGGCTGGCAGCGTCTACGGTAGGCATTACAAGAGAGACAGTACCTTTGAACTGCTCGTCGCCGTAGGTATTGAACGTGAGATCTACCGGCATTCCCTTGTTGATGCCGGCGAGCTGCGACTCATTGACGTTGATCACCACCTTAACGGGATTGATTCGTGCCACTGTGAGTATGGGCAGCTGTCCGGTCATGTCGCCCGGATCATAATTGCGGGCTGTCACCACTCCGTCGATAGGCGAGGTGAGCACGGTGTTCTCGCGGGCATTTTTCAGAGTGCGCTCCGCCTGCGCCACTGCATTACGGGCATTGATGAGGGTCACGTTCATCTGATCCACGGACTGCTGTGTGCCACCGCCGATCTTGAGGAGCTCTACAGCGCGGTCGTAGTTGGTCTGCGCATTTTGCAGCTGCGCCTTGGCATTGTCTACCGCAAGTTCATACTGGGTGGTGTTCACGTCGTCAAGCACCACCAGTTTCTGTCCCTTGCCCACACGCACGCCTTCGTCTACGTATATCGCTTTGATGCGGTTGGCCATCTGGGCCGAGATATTGTTGATCACTTCAGGCTCAACCGTCGCGGTGTAGACTGCGACCTGATCCACGTCCTGCTCGCTCACTTTTGCAGTCTTAACGATAGGGAGGTCTTCTTGTTCTTCAGATGCGTCAGTCTTGTCCTTGCTTCCGCATGAGGCGCACGCCACGATGAGCGCAAGCGCTGATGAAATATATCTAAAAGTTTTCATTATGATGTATTTACTTGAGTGAGTTGTCGCGTCCGAGAAGCAGGTCGAGCTCGCTTGCCGAAACGAGGTAATTATATATGGCTTGCAGATATGATAGCTGTGCGCTCGTGTTTGCGAGTTCGCTGTCGCGCAGTTCAAGATATGAAGCGGCACCGATCTGGAAACTCTTCTGCATTATCTCATGCGCCTTCCGGGCCTGACGCATGCCTTCCTTTGAGGAATCGATCTGCTTCACCTGCTTACCGATGTTGTCGAGAGCGAGGTCTACCTGCATGTTGAGACTGTTGATCAGGTTCTCACGCTGCAGTTCCAGTTCTTTCTCCTGCACCTGCGCCTGACGGAGGGCATAGAATTTGGTGCCACCCGAGAAGATGGGCACTGAGAGCTGAAGCCCCACCGAGGAATAAGGAGAGAAATCAAGATCCTTGAACATAGGGCCGTTGCTGAGTGACATCCAGCTGATATTGAAGCTTGCGCCGAGAGTGGGCAACCAGTCGAATTTCTTCATGTCCACATTCTGCTTCGCCATCTTCTGTTGCAGGCCGAGGGAACGGAGCGAAGAGTTGTCAGACAGGCTGCGATTCTGAAGCTGCACCGCATACATATCCTTCTCCATGTCTTCCATCGAGGTAGTGGGATATATATTGAAATCAGAGTCTATGCCCATCAGCACGTTAAGCTGAAGCTGACATTGCTTCACTGCTATATCGGCGTCGAGAAGAGAAGGCTCGATATTCTTAACCTGCACCTCCGACCGGAGCACGTCATATTCCGAAGCCGTGCCCTGCTGAAACTGCTTCTTGTAGATATCGGCGTTAAACTTGGCGATATCATAATTTTCCTTGATCACGTCGCGCGAGGCGATGGCCAGCATCAGGGAATAGTATGCCTTGTTCACCTGATTTATCAGTTCAAGTCGGCTTGAGCGGGCAGCCTCGAGATTCTGTGCGATCTGAGTGTCGGAGATGGAGATGGCCTTCCAGAGCGTGGGGGCAATGATCGGAAGCGAGAGGCTGAAGCCCGTGTTCCACGAGTTGTCCGAACCCATCTTTAGTTTCTGGCTTTCCCCGCCGAAGTTCATTCGGATTGTCTGGAGTTCGATGCTGCGCTGATAGGCGAGCGAGAATCCTATCTGGGGAAGAAGATTGCCGATGGTCTCACGCTTGGCATAGTTCACCCTTTTCACCTCCATATCGGCGATTTTCACAGTGGGACTCTCCGAGAGGGCCAGTTGGAGGCATTCCTCTCTACTCATGAGCACACTGTCCGGATCGACGCCCGACTTAATGGCGGCCGAGGAAGCGGGCATGTCATTTTCCTGAGCATTTGACGTGCGTATTCCCACAAGGAAACACACGATCGTCAAAAGCAACAGTTGTCTTCGAGTTGTCATTGTGTGTGATTTGTATTTATACCTGAAAAAAATTGGTTACAAAATTAAAAAAAAACACTGATACGCGAAAAGGAATCAGTGTTTTTGACCAATCTTATTGAACTTTTAACTAATTATTGACTTCAAGTTTAATTTTCAGATTCTTGAGCATGTCACGCGTCATTGCATCAAGGTCATACTCCGGCTTCCAGTCCCACTCTTCGCGGGCACAAGTGTCATCGAGGCTATCAGGCCATGAGTCAGCGATATGCTGGCGCAGCGGATCAAGTTCATAGACCATCTTGAACTCCGGCACGTATTCCTTGATCTTGGTGAAAATTTCCTCCGGATCGAAACTCATGGATGCTATGTTGAACGAGTTGCGATGCTTCAGACGCGCGGGGTCTGCCTCCATTATCTCCACAGCGGCGCGCAGGGCATCGGGCATATACATCATATCCATGAGTGTGCCGGGCTTCAGCGGGCATTTGAAAGTCTCACCCTTCACCGCAGCGTAGTATATATCCACGGCATAATCGGTGGTGCCTCCGCCGGGAGGGGCCACATAGCTGATCAGGCCGGGGAAACGCACCGAACGGGTATCTACGCCAAACCTCTTGGCGTAATAATCGCTCAGGAGCTCGCCTGACACCTTCGTCACGCCATACATCGTGTCGGGACGCTGAATGGTATCCTGAGGAGTCTTGGTGTGGGGAGTGGAGAGGCCGAAACTTCCGATGGAACTCGGAGTGAAGACGGCACAACCTTTCTCGCGCGCCACCTCGAGCGTATTGAAGAGTCCGCCGAGGCCAATCTTCCACGCAAGCTGCGGCTTGGCCTCAGCCACTGCGCTGAGCAGGGCCGCGAGATTATAGATTGTATCTACGTCATAGCGCTCCACAGCATCAGCAATCTGCCGGGAATCGGTGATATCCACCACAGCCGAGGGGCCTGATTCAAGAAGCTGTCCTTTGGGTTCGGCGCCCGGAATATAGCCGGCCACCACATTTCCTTCCGGATAAAGACCACGGAGTTTCATTGTCAGTTCGCTTCCGATCTGCCCGGTGCTTCCGATGACAAGTATATTTTTCATTCTGATAGACGATTATAAGGCAAAGGTTAGAGAGCACAAGGTCTGTATGCTCTTTCGACTGCAAATTTACATTAATTTTTTCAATAAACCGCTAAACGGGATGATTTTTTTTGGAAAAATGCTCGCCGGCATCAAGCGCGCCAGTATCAGCGGAAATTTCAGCCAAGTCATCAGCAGCAAAACTAATGATAGCCTAAAGCGGTTTTATAGATAGCCATATATTCTTCAACAAGACATATCGACCTATCAATAATCCGACCAATCAACCGTATAATCGTGAAAGAGAAAGAAAGCGACCTTCAGGATGTGGTGACAGTATTCAGAAAGACATCCTATATATCTGCCGCCGACTGCAACGCGCAGCAGGAACTCGGCGTCTCCATGCTCGTACAGAAACTTATAGACGTGGCCACGGAGCATGCCAATATCCTGGGCATCGGCAATCCGAACATGCCGGAGCCCGGAATGGGATGGGTATTGTCAAGACTGAGCATCGAGATGAGACGCTGGCCTCATGAAAATACCGAATATACGATCAGCACATGGGTGGAAGACTGGAACCGGCATTTCTCGCGGAGGGCTTTTTCCATTCAGGATACAAACGGTGAAGTATTAGGCTACGCCCGGTCGATATGGATGGTGCTCAATACCACAGACCGCAGCAACGCCGGCCTCTCGGGCCTGAATTTCAATAAGGAATGGATCAGCGACCTGCCGTGTCCGATTGCCATGCAGGAAAAGCATCAGAAGATCGAATCAAAGCCGGATGCCCCACTTTATCGCTTCAAGTATTGCGACATCGACTTCTACCGACATGTCAATACAGTGCGCTATGCCGACCTTCTGCTCAACCAGTTTGACATGGAGACATACGACCGGAATCATATCGAGAGATTCGAACTTTCGTTTCTTCACGAAGCATGCTACGGCATGGAAATCAGAATCATCAGCGAGCCATCGCAGTCCACCCCCCTCCTCTATCGATTCTCGCTCGAAGACTGCTCATCGGGGCAGCCTATACTCTACGCCCGCATCCGCTTCGCACCAAGGCCCGCCAGGCCCGAAAACGAACTGATAAATCAGCCCTGAGGCAAATTTCGGCTGCAATCTTTTCGGATATGGAAAGTTTTTATTAATTTTGCTGATTGAAACAACAATTACGACATCTATGATCTCCAAGATTGAAGAACTGAAAAGCGAGATAGCATCTCTTCAGGCCTCCTCAGCCGAGGCCCTGGAGCAGTTGCGCATCAAATATCTGAGTAAAAAGGGCGAGATATCGGCTCTCATGAATGAATTCCGCACCATCCCCGCAGAGCAGAAGCGTGAGATGGGACAGCGCCTCAACGAGCTGAAGACCATCGCCACCGACAAACTCGCAAGCCTGAAAGAAGCCCTTGCAGCCAACGCAGAGGCTGAAAAGGGGAATATCGACCTCACACGCACGGCCACTCCCCTCCCGCTCGGCACAAGGCATCCGCTATCACTCGTGAAAAACGAAATCATAAGCATTTTCGGCAACATGGGCTTCACCATTGCCGAGGGGCCGGAGATTGAAGACGACTGGCACGTGTTCAGCTCGCTCAACTTCGCTGCCGACCATCCCGCACGCGACATGCAGGACACATTCTTCAT
>CAMWXO010000027.1 GCA_947178245.1 uncultured Porphyromonadaceae bacterium | reverse complement strand
AGTCAATTTTTCCTTAAAAAACGTTAAAACACTTGCAGGGAATTATAGAAAGCGGTAACGTCTGGCTAACGGTTTTACACATTTCCGAAATATTTCGGTTGCTATAATTTCCATCAGAATTCAATATCTCTTGCATTTGGAAGATTGATTTTTCCTTCCAAGTGAGCTTTGACTTCTTCCATCGAAGCCCTTAAATCACTTTCAATGATTGTATCAGTGTCTGTTATCGGAACAATCTTAAAAGTCCCGACTCTGGATGTGATTATAACTGTCTGGCCTTTTCTGGCAGCCGTCAGAACTTTTGTCTGATTTGCCCTGAATTCTCTTGCAGATACTACTTGCATAATGATTAATTTTTATTGATAACAAAAGTTGATACCATTTTGGTACCCCAATTAACACAACTTAACATATCAAAATTATATTCGGCAAGCATTACGAAATTACGGAGTTGGAGGCTCCGGGGTGAAAACCACCCGGAAACGATTTGTGCGTCTTTTTCTCCAGATAAGGGGTTGGGGGAGGCCGGGGATAGTAATTTTGCAGGCGTAAAACCAATTCAAGAACTCAATAAGTATGGAAAATGAACCCTGCACCCTCTATGAACTCGAGCCTCAGCCTGCGGAGCATCCTGCCCCGATCGTGCCGACGGAAAAACCCGGAGCGCCCGGAGAGAATACTACTGAAAGTGATAGCGAAGCCCCGTCTGCGCCTTCCCCGGCCGACAGCGCCCGGGCAGAGATCGAACGCATGATAGGCGAGATGGGCGCCGAGAAAGTGATCGGAATAATCCGTGCCAACCGAAATGAAGCCATCGAGCAGATAAAAAGCGAACTCCAAGCCGGGTCTGCCACGCAGATATCATCGGGGCGCTCGGTGGCCAAAAGTTTCGATTCGCTCTTCGACCTCGCGTCGCAAGCCTAACGGCAGAATGCATAATGCATAATTCATAATGCATAATTTTAATTAGTTAAGGTCTTTAAAGTCTCTAACGTCTCTAAGGTCATTAAGGATCCCTAACGTCTGCGTAAAACTCAATTCTCAATTCTCAATTCTCAATTAAACTAAATTCAAAATTAATTTATATGAACGCAACCGTCTCAAACATCGCCGCCGCTACAGGCGGCATCGCTCCCGTGGCATCTTTCGTGGAAGCCGATGTGGACTCACAACTTTTCAAATTCAATTCAGACGACACCCCGCTGATGAATCTCATGCTGCGCGCGAAGCGCGTGAAAGTTACGTCGCCAGAAGTAGACCACTACATGATCGACGCCCCGAAATCCACGCTCACCGTAGCCTCGGGCGTGCAGCCGGGAAAGACCCAGTGCACCCTTCCTCTGCTTCCCGGCGAAGAAAACATCGCCCGCCAATACACAACCCTGCTGCTGAAGGGAGTTGACGGCTTCGAGCGCGACGGCAAGACCCCGACTCCGGGCAAATATCTCATGGTCTACGTGGTGGGCCACGACACCTCCACAGGCTGCCCCGTGGTGAGAGCTGTGAACGGCGAGAAGCGCTCGGCCGACGACGAAGTGTGTCTGCTGCCTATGATTCCGGCAGGCACGAAAGCCGTGATCCTCGCCAATTCGCTCTATGAGACGCAGAAGGAAGTGGATCCCGAACTCCTGATGCCGCAGCCCACCCGGGTGTATCTGCAGAAACGCGGGGTGAACCAGGTGGTGAGTGACTATCTCGAGAGTCAGCGCACGCGCACTCCCTTCACGAAGGCCCTCATCGCCGAGCAGGCGATAGCCAATTTCAAGGTGCGCGGCAACCGCACGCTCTGGGCCGGCAGAGGAGGTAAGTTCTCTATCAGCGTGCCCAACATGGGGATGCAGACCGTGTACTGCACCGAAGGGCTCAGATGGCAATTCAAGCGCGAGCTTCAGCATTCCGGACGCTGGACAGTGGAAAAGATCATAGCGCTCGCCAAGATGTTTTTCACGGGCGAGGATGTGCCCAAGACGGCCCTCCTGCTTGCCGGCAAAGACCTTCTGGAGCAGATTCAGTGTATCGACTTCTCGCGTCATCCCGAGATCCAGATCTCCACGAAGGAAAACAAACTGGGCTGGAGCGTGACCAACTTCCACACCGTCTTCGGCGACATAGAGATCAAACGCGAACCCACCCTCGACCGCCTCGGCTGGAGCCACAGCGGCGCCCTCATCGGCGAAGACCGCCTCGTGCACTACGTCTACAGCAACGAACACACTTTCGAAGACCGCGTCGAGGGCCAGGAGGCGAAGCGGAGCGGCATCCTCACATGGGACGCTCTGGCGCTGAAGGGGAGCTGCCATATATGGATCGACGGCGAAGGAGAGTCTTCGGCCGAAGGAGCGGAGCATCTGATGCTCTGGGACAGCGCCGAGGCGCCCGACGACACACTGGCGGCGGAGGGCACGGTGTTCTACCTCGTGACTGACTGCCCTGCAATCTCGCCTCGCGCCAAAAGCGGCTCTATGTGGCATCAGGGCACGGCAGGATGGGAGGAATACAGCGGCGAAATCAAATTCTGACACCTACGGGGTGTAGGGGGGTTAAGTCTTATAGGCCATATAAGTCATATAGGTCATATAAACCCCTAAACCCCAAATAAATCAACTGTTACATTCAGCCTATGACCAAAACGTATGAAATACCCGGCATGAAGGAGTGTCATCCCGAATTCAGGGCCGGACTCGGACGCATCAGGGTTCCCTTCACGGGCGGGCAGCTCTGCGTGGGAGGAAGCACGGCGGCAAGTTTCAGCACTTCCGACCCTGTGCTTCAGAAAGTGATAGAAGCGAGTCCGCAATTCCACAGCGGAAAAATCCGTCTCGGAGAAGCGACCGACCAAAAGCGCCCGCGGCCATGACCTGCACTATCACCATGCTCGTGGCAGACGTGCTCGCACTCATGGGCGAGACGGCTGCTACATCTGCGGAGGCGGCCGCAATCTTTCCCGGCGCGGATCCCCGTGAAGCGGTAAGCCGCAAGGTCGCGGCCCTTCTCCCGGGCGCAGGGAGCACCCTGATAGCCGATGCCGACGTCAAGGATCTCGCCGACGCTCCCCTGCTGACCCTCACCGCGTCGAAGCGGCTGATGCCCTCGGGAGCATACGCCGGGGTGGCCACGCTTCCGGCCGGATTCCTGAGGGCCGTGGCAGTCCGCATGGAATGCTGGGCTGATGATGCCCGCCACATCTTCGGCGCCGGATGCCACCTGACTCCGCGACTATGGAATCCGGAGCCCGGGATAGCCGGGACTCCCACCGCTCCCCTCGCCTACATACTCGCCGGATCGGAGGGATTACAGATATGGGGCATGGCATCGCCGTCTGACTCTACGGAATCACTCCTGCTGCGCTGCTGGAGCATACCGACGCCTGACGCCGAGGGCACATTCCACTTCCCCGGGGCGCTCTACGCCGCCCTCGCAGCCCGCATAGCCTCGCAGATGATGTAGTGCCCATGCCACCAACAGACATCAATGCCCCGGAACCTTCACGGAACCGGGGCATTGTCACATACGTTTTGCTCTTCTTATCATTCCGCGTTGGCCTTCAGCCAATCGGTGCGCACCTTGTCGGGCAGACAGGTTACCTTGAAGTCGGAGAAGCGGGCCTTGAAGCCCTCACCATCGGGACATGCCGCAAACATTCCTATTCTGACGGGATGATTGGCCTCAAGCCAGGCCGTGCGCATCATGCGATAGTCCTTATCGTCGAATGAATAGAAAATCTCAACAGCATCAAGACGCCTCACGGCCTTGATCCATATATGCTCCACGGGGCGGTCGAGCTGAATGACACTCCAGTCAGACGTGCCGTGGGTCACTACGGTGCTTACGTTATATTTGCCATCGACATATTCAATGCCTGTCTTGATGTAGTTCTCATGGTCAAGACGGATCATCATACCCGCCTGATCAAAGCGCACCTTATAGTCGCCCGATATCTTGACCTTAGCCTCGAACTCACCTCCGTATTCGGCATAATAGAAAGGCGCGTCGTCTACGGTGAAACCATAGTGTGAGATACGCCAATAGTCGCTCTTGGGAGTGACATCCATAGTGAGCGTTCCGTCATTAATGTTCCAGGCAGACGGCTCGTTAAACCAGTTCATCTTTTCGAGTGTCTGCGCTGAGGCGCCTGCCGCCACGAGCAGGCAGAGCAACATAGTTTTGATTCTCATATTTATAATTTAAAAAGGGTTACATTCATAACTGCTCAATCCTCCTCCACGGAAGGATCAGGCTCGGATGCCGCCTGGCGCTCCTGCTCACGGCGGGCGAGCTTACGCCACGACTCGATATGCTTGCGGCAATTGACGCGCTCCGCTTCGGGCGCATCCTCGCCGAGGCTCTCCAGACGCTGCTCGAAGAGCGCGGCGATGGCATCGGCCGCCCACCACTCTCCGAAGCCATAGGCATCTTCCCAATACTTACGCGCCAGACGGAAATGAGGCTCGCAACCGATTCCCTCGGCGTAGCAACATCCCATCCTGTAGGAATAATCATGAGGATTCAGCCGCACGGCCTCGCGCGTCCACTTGCAGACATCATGGGCAAGCGCATCAATTTCCTCGTCGGTCTGTGCATATCCGTTTTCCCAAAGATTCCAGTAGTAATCGCTGAGCTCTCCGGCAGCATCTGAATTCCTGTCGGCTATGGCCTCGAAATGCTCGAGCGCCACCTCAGGATCTCCGCCCCGGGCCATATTCATGTAATAACGCCCCAGCCAGAGATGGGCATCTTCGGCCCAACTGCTCGAAGTGCGGCTGCACCTCTCCATAAACATCTCGGCATCATAGTGGTCATACTTCTGGCGCGGGCCTCCTTCAAACTGGTCGGGTGTCTCGCCATGCTCGCACATGAACCCGAGAAGATACAGTGCCACGCCCTCGTCATGCTCCGCCGCACTCTCGGCATAGCGGAAGGCTTCGTCGAGATCCGGCTCCACCCCGATACCGTCGTGATACATCATGGCCAGCAACCCGTCGCGCTCAGGCCCTTCAGGCGCTCCGAGCACGAGAGCGGCTATCCGCTTCCCCACCGCGGGGTCGTCTTCATATTCTTCACACAGCTTATAGAACTCTTCGGAAAGACTATTCATAATCATAAGGATTGTAGGGAAAACCGTCAGTCAAACATTACCCTCGGATTCATCTCGGAGGGTGAGCGCCAGTCTATGCCGTAGACTTTTTTCAGAAGATCCTGCTTGGCGCTCCAGTACATGAAGCAGAAGCCCATGCGGCGCTTCTCGTCGGCAAAGCGCAGTTTCAACCGATCCTCCACATCATAATATATTTCTTCCCATCGACGGGTATACTCCACGGGATCGACCTTCAGGTGTCCGATCACGGGGTTAATCATTATCTGCAGCAACTCTTCTGAAGTGAACAGTGTGGCGATGACGGCCTGCAATCCCTTGTCGAGCCAATAGCCATGCCGGTCAGGATCCTCAAGCAGCGTGTGGAGCTTGAGAAGATGGCTCACCTGCGGTTTAAGTTCCCTGCCAAGCCTACCCTTCTCATACGCCCTGCGTATGAAGAGAAGCAGCAGCATATAGGTCTCATGCTGATATACGGACTCAGCCACGGCTTCTATCAGCCGCGGCAACGTCTCTTCGAGCACCTCCCAGGCTATGCTCTCGTCGTTCAGGATTCCACGCACCTCTACCGACAGCCTCAGGAGCGGCCTGTAATCGTTATGATCGGCGTAGGTCTCCGCAAGCAAGGTGTAAAGTTGCAGCAGATCGAGCATATAAGCCTCTGTGTCGCCCTCATCCCTGATGGCCTGAATGAGCGACTTGAAGGCCGTGATATCGCGGCTGAAATCCCAGCCTTCCGTCTCCTCCCTGAGAGAGAACATGGCTTCGATGCGATCATCGATAGAGAGCGAAGTGTCTGATGCGAGCGATTTAATACGATCATTCATAAATCTAAAGTTTTTTTCATGATACGGAGATACCCACGATGGTCACGTTGTCATATCCACCGGCCTGCAGCGCGAGCTGCAGAAGGCGCGAGGGCTCGCCGAAGAAGCGCTCCATCTCCTCTTCCGGCACCATGTCGGTGAGGCCGTCGGAGCAGATCAGATAGCGGTCTCCCTCCACGAGGCGGGCGAGCTTGACATCGATGAAGGCGGATGCGAGTCCGAGGCAATTATACATCTGCGACGAGGACACGTCGGGATTTCCGGTGCGTTCACGCTCGGAGTGATCGGTAGTGAGCCGTGCCATCTTGCCGAAGCGCACGCGATAAGTGCGGGAATCGCCGCAATTCAATATCACCAGCGTCTCGCCATAGAGCAGCAACCCGGTGAGCGTGGTGCACGTGAGCACTCCGCCTCCGCTCGAGATCAGCTTCTCGTTGAACATACGGAACCACTGCTTGATGCTCATCACAAGCGAATTGTCGTCAAGGTCGTCGGACAAGCCGTCAACAAAGTCCCTGAACGACTCACACGCCATCTGCGAGGCCACCTCGCCTTTGGCGTGGCCCCCAAGCCCGTCGCAGACAATGGCAGCGAATTTCAGGATCTCCTCCCCGTCCTCAGGAATCACGAAAGAGAACGAATCGCTGTCGTCACGTATGGTCTGCTGCATCACCATCGCCATGTCCTGGTTCACGTCACGGCATAAGCCCACATGGCTCAAAACTTCATAATTCAGAGTCATTCCGCCACAAAGTCATAAAAATTAGCAATCCTTACCACATCACCCTTGCGAAACGGCAGCGGAGTGTAACACCACTGTCCGTTGACGGCTGTTCCGTTGCGCGAGCCCTCATCCGCTATCACCCAGCAGTCGCCGCTTCGGGTGATGGTGGCATGGCGCGCCGACATATACTCGAGACGCCCGAGCTGCGGGGCATATATGCCCTCGACCCTGCCCAGAAGGGCGCCGTCTACCAGATTGAGCGTGATGTTCTCAGCCCGGCACACAAGACGAGTGGGCGGTTGGGGAGTCTCGGGTGCAGGTGTCTGCGGCAATGGTTGCGGATTTCCCGGCGGGGGTGTCTGCGGCTGCTCCGGGGCCGGATCCACCATTTTGACGGCAGGCGCTCCTGCAAGCGTCGCGGCATCCACAAGCGGACGCCCGCAACGGCCGCACCTCTTCCCCTCCCCCTTGCCGGGAACGCGGCAGTCCGGGCAAATGAAAATCTTCGCTCCGCACTGGTCGCAATACAGGGAATCGTCTTCTATCTCATTCTTACAATTAAAGCACTTCATCTCTATCTAATCTGCATGTCGTCAAACTTAAACACGTAGAGGTCATCCCTTCGGAAACCCTCCGGCGTCATCTCCCTGCGCAGACGCGCACCCTGATTTATCTTCACCTTATTGAAATAGTTCACCGCTTCCGCCGCATTTCCGAACCCATCATCCTTATTGGCGACAAGCTCGCTGAAATATCTGCGCATCTCGGCATCGGCCTCCTCGTCGAGGCGCATGCCGTTTTTCCTGGCGATGTTAAGGAATATCTGTGCAAGATCTTCTTCGCTGTAGTCCTCGAAGTGTATCGTACGCGTGAATCTGCGGGGCAGACCTGTGTTGCAGGCGAGCCATTCAGATATCTCATACGGGTATCCGGCGGCGATGCACACCATCTTGTCCTTGTTGTCGGCAAGCACGGTGAGAAGCTCCGGAGTAGCGTCCTTCTCACCGAAACCGCCGTCCTTGAGCCCGTATGCCTCGTCGATGAAGAGCACGCCGCCGATGCCGCGTTCCGTCATCTGGCGGGTCTTTGGGGCGGTCTGCCCCACGTAGCCGGCAACGAGGTCGCCGGGCTTGATCTCGATAAGCTTGTTGGATGGCAGCAGACCCAGCGAGTAGAATATCTCGGCCATAAGGCGGGCCACAGTGGTCTTGCCGGTGCCGGGATTGCCGAGGAAGAGATAGCTGTCGAGAGGTATGACGGGCCTTCGATCCTCGAGCCGCGCACGTTCCTGCTCCACAATTATTGCGTCGGCTATGTCGCGCACCACGCTCTTGACCGATTCGAGCCCCACAAGCTCGTCGAGCTTGCGCATGCACTCCTTCACGTTGAACTTCTTCGGAGCCTCGTAAGGAATGTCAGACGCCTCGACGGTGAACAGGAGCTCCGGCGTCACCTTTCCGCTCATCACGACGTCGCGGAGGCGGGTAGACATCCTCGCGCGGGTCTCGTTGAGCAGTTTGAGCACGTCGCGGGCATTGCCGAACTTGCGGTCTTTCATCGTCACCATCTCGTCTATCTTCTTCTGAAGCAGTTCCTGCGCCTCCGCAGTGAGCCTGAGTTTGCTCTTGGAGGCAGCCCGCATGAATATCTCGAAGAGTTGCCCGGAAGTATAGTCGTCGATATGAATCCTGTGGGTGAAACGGCTCTTGAGCCCCGGATTGGCGTTGGCGATGAATTCCTCAATCTCCTGCTTGTAGCCGGCGATTACGGTGATGAACTTTCCGGCGTCGTTCACCATCCTCGTCATGAGCGCCTCCACCGCGGCCACCCCGTCGCTGTCTTTCTGCGCGGGATTATCCATCGGTATCAGGTTGTAGGCCTCGTCGATGAAGAGTATGCCGCCCATGGCCTCGTTGACGGCCTTGTCCATGTTGATTCCGGCCGAGTTCACCATGCTGTCGAGCAGCGTCTTGCGCTCACGCTTCACTACATGGCCTTTGTCGGCGACACCTATAGCCTTGAATATCTGGCCCAGACGCTTGGCCACCTCCGTCTTTCCGGTGCCGGGGTTGCCGGTGATGGCTATGTGGATGTTCATGAGTTCGGGCGAGTCATCGCCGAATTCCATCTGCATACGCCGCAGGCGCACGTCGGAGGCTATCGTCATCAACTGCTCCTTCACCTTCTCCATCCCCACCATGTCGTCGAGGGCAGATAGAATCTTCTCCACAGGCTCCGGCTCAGAGGAGTCCTCACCCTCGATATCGGCCATTGTGATCTCGCGCGGCAGCGACGGATCAGCGGCCACGCGGTTGCGCATACGCTCCACGGCCGTGTCAAACACATTGCGCACCTCACGGGCGTTGCCGAAATTCTCCTTTCGTGCCTGATACATCAGCTTGAAGAAATTCTCCACACCTTTCTCCGCATCCTCCGAGAGTGTAAGGCCGTCGGGAGAGTTGCTGACCATGCTGCGGAATATGGCGAGGAGGGTTGCGGCGTTATAATCGGGAAACTCTATGGTCTCCTTGAATCTCGACTCAATTCCTGTGTTGATTTCGTTGAGTTCGTTCATCTCCTTGAAATAGCCGGCCAGGATGACCACGATTTTCCCCCGGTTGTTCTCAGTGAGGGTAAGTATAGTGTCCACGGCATCCTTTCCGTGGCTGTCGTTGGCAAGCTGATAGGCCTCGTCGATGAAAAGGACGCCTCCCATCGCCTTCTTGAACACGGATGTCACCTTCTCGGTGGTGGCTCCCACGAATGAGGAGACAAGGTCATTTTTCGACACCTCCACAAACTGGCCTACGGGCAGGGCGCCCAAAGCATTGAGCGCGTCGGCGAAGAGGCGGGCCATGGTGGTCTTTCCGGTGCCGGGATTACCTATGAAGCGGTAATGCTTCGTCACTTTCGGCTCCCTTCCCGCGGCCACGTCGGCAGCCACGGCATTGGCGATGGTCTTGATCTCCTTCTTGATATTGTCGATTCCGACATATTTGTCGAATTCCTTCATCACCTCGTCGAAAGTCTTGGGGCGATATTCCGTGCCGCTCACGAACTCGGGGCCGAGAGGATTCACGAAGACCCCTTTCTCCACCGCATTCAGGTCGATCTGATATGCCCGCTCGGCGGCTATATGTCCGCCGGCGCCGGGCGCCTCGTTGGGGTTGCGGAAATCGTAGAGCAGCACACGCTTAAGTTTCTCGCGCGCCTCGGGAGTGAGGGTGCGGAGGAATTTCTTGTGAAGCTTGAGCTCGGCTATCTTCTGAAGGCCCTCCAGGGTGGGAGTATTGGTCTCGAAGAAATAGTTGATGATGGTGGCCGCCGACTTGTGCTCCCTGAAATACTTGAGCAGCTCGGGGCCTCCGGTCAGTATCGCCACAGGCATGTCACCCCGCTCGCGCCATCTCTTGATAGGCTGCAGCAGATAGTCGATGTCGTTGATGTCGGTACGGTCGCCATCGCCCACCAGTTTCTGAGACTCCTCGAAAATGATGACCGAGTTGGCATATCTGGCCTCATGCTTGCTCACGTCTTTTTTCCACTCGTTGAAATTCACGGCATTCACCACCACCGGCTCCGGCGAGCGAGTCACTCCGGCCTCGTGAAGCATACGCGCTATGGCGTATGCGGTCTCCGTCTTTCCACTGCCGGGATCGCCGGTGATCACGAAACTGAGCTGCATGCGCTCCTTGATGCCGTTTTTGCGGCAGAAATCGGCCTTTCCCTTGGCCTTGGCCATGATGGGCCCGAGTTTCCTGACTATATCGTCTTTCTCTATCAGATCGTCGAGAGGCCCTCCGGAGAGCGACTTCGCGCCGTCGTCACCCCGAGTCTCCGGCCGCGAGGCCTGCATGGACACGCCACACCATTTGCAGAACCGGGCTATATCGCGGTTCTCTCCGCCACACTTATTGCATTTCATTTTTTCTTGATATTTACCGGTTGGCGATTACCTTTTGAGTTGAGATAGGTGCCGGTGGCCACTGCAGAGCCGGCTTCCATATATACCGTGTCGATAGTGAGCGTGATGGCTGCGTCTCCTTCCTTGGCCATCACCACGGGGAAGGCAAGGGCCGCCCCCTCGGCCGACTTCATGGTCTGCACGGTGTTGCCGCTACGGTATTTGATAACCATATCGGCCGACATCACCTCGTCTTTCGTAGAGAATGCCACATCGAGCGGCGTGCCTTTCACATTGCCCGAGAAGCTGCCGTCGAGAAGTTCCACACCGGCCACCGCATCCTTGTGACCTATCTTCTCCGGATCCATCCGGTAGATCCAGAAGCAGAAAGCACATGCACCGATAGTGACCACAAACAGCCATAGCATCTTCTTCACGAAGCCGCCAAACGCGCTATTGAGCGTCTTGGTATCCTGCCGATAGATCACTTCCGGATAGTCAGTGGTCAGATTTGACGGCAGCAGTTTGTCGCGGCAGCCGAAAGCTTCGCTCATCTCTGCGCGAAGCACACCCTCTTCAATCGAAAGGTCGGAATACTGGGGCGCAACGGTATACAGATTATTGGTGAACACGGCACGGGCGTTGAGCACTAACTGAATCAGGAAGAATGCGAGGATGATCCACGGCACCGCCGGAGCGATGAAGACAAGGCAGAACTTCACCACGGCGAAACATATCAGGCCCGCTATGCCGCCGATTATGAGGTTTTCCGTCTCACCGATGGCGGCAAGCGCAACTATGACACCCACTATTATGCCGGTCCACGTACCGATGGTGTTCATCACCGCGCCTATCTCCGACGCTCCCTGCGTGATGAGCAGGTAGACTCCCGCCATGATCACGAGCAGCAGAGGCAGGAGGCAGAAGATTGTGGCACACCACCTTACGATCTTCACTTTCCTGTAAGCCCGATCATATTCCCTACCCGCCTTATAGATAGCGTCAATCTTGGGCCTGGCGTTATTGGCATACTTCGACCCGGGGAGAAACACGTATATGAACTCGAAGAAATCTCCGGCCAGCTTGAAATATGATGTTTTCTTGTAGTCGGCCTTCGGATTCTCCTGGAAAAAGAGGCTGACCCATTTCGCCACGATATTCTGAGCCATCTCAGACCACCTGTCGAAAGAGGTGTTCTGCACGTCATTCAGGGTCTTGAAGGTCACTCCGTTGATCTTCAGCGGAAGCACCTCCCCGGCAAGACCGGCGGCAGCCTTGAATCTCGCTATCTGCTCGTCATACTTCAGGTATTTCTTCTTATTGTCGGCAGAATCGATGTCAAAACAATAGTTGATCCAGCTCAATTGCCTGTCATATTTCCCCCGGGCGGCGAGATAGGCCTTGATGGGTGCAATGGGAGCCGAAATAGTACTTACCGTCACGGTATTACCTTCTTCCTTGACTTCAAAGTCCGGCTGGATAAGGTAGGCAAACTGTTCGGGAGTGGCTCTTCTTGACTCGGCTATCGGCTTATAGTCCATCCCGACATCGGGCAGAAGCACGTAGGTCAGGAACTCCGCTTTCAGTTCGTCGGAAATTTCCTCAGATCCTCCCTTATTCACCGGGCGCAAGGCAGACTTCAGACTGCTGAATCCACCATCCACTATCTCCTTGGCCTTGCCTGCGAGTGCAGGATTGCGATTGGCCGCCCAATAGAGAAAGTCTTCGCCCAGCACAGCCTCTATATTGGTGATCTGGTTGGTGGCAAGAGCCTCAGCCAGACCCTCGAACTTATAGACAAGCACAGTCGTCCCGATCTTGCCCTCGAAACGGTAAGGAAGTTCCGGATCAAGCATATATGCGATGGTGAGCACTCCACGCTCGCCATTCTTATTCACCAGTTTGCGGAATTCCTCCACCTTGTCGCCAAGTTGATTGGCGCTGAGATATGCCCAGAGAGGATGCTCCCTCTTCCGGAAGAGCGCTTTCTTGTAGGCGGCCACATTGTCGAAGAGTTCCCGGGCAATATCCTGCTGCGTGGCCAGAGGCTTGCCGTCGAGGCCCTCGTAGAGAGTTTCAGGATTGAGAAAGAGAGCGGCGGCGAAAAGGCCGGCGTCCTGATTTCCGGGATAGAGTTCTTCCTTGATCTTCCATATCTCATTGGCAAGTTCGGTCTGGTCTTGCTCTTTGAGCCAGTCTTCAAGCTTGCCGTAGAGATAATCCTTTCCCAGTTCACGGTTTTCCCACATCATCACGCCCAGTTCCTTAGCGTTGTGGGCAATCAGTTTTTTCTGAGCGCTGAATACGATGCGGAAATCGCGCACCGTATCGTCGGCCACAGGGTCTCTGTAGATTATCTCGCCCGAAGCCCACCGCGCTATGTCGTCGAGTCCGGCACGCTCCTCGGGATTGACAAGCGTGAGAGCCTTGATGAGCGACAGCAGATGCTCGCTCATCTCGCTTGATGAGGGATAAGACAGCTTGCCATATCGTTTCTTCTTCACGAGTTCTTCCTCGTCGGCCGTGAGCAGGCCCTCGCCCATCCAGAGCGCGAGCAGCGTCATGCCCATAGAGAAGAAATCGGCTTTTGCATCCACATGAGTCGGTTTGCCATCGATATAGATATACATCTCGGGTGCGGCATAGATCTTGGTGCGCCCATTGTCTGTGACCGTCCTTCCGTCTTTGTCGAGGATTTTGGCGAGACCCCAGTCGGTGAGCACGAACTGCGTGTGTGTCTCGTCGGTGAAAAGGAAGTTGGCCGGCTTCACGTCGCGGTGAAGTATTCCATGGGAATGAGCGAAGTCGAGAGTGGCCGCCATGCGGGCCGTGATCTCCCTCATGCGCTTCTCGTCGCCCGTGAGCTTGAGGGTGGCCAGCGATCCGCCGCTGCAATATCCCATTATCTCGTAGTCGTGCTTTATGCCGGTAGTCTTGTCAGTCCAGACGCCGTGAGCATAGATATCGATGAGCATACCATTGCCGCGCAGGTTCATCACGCGGTCGAGCACTTCATGATTGGGATGCACATGGGGCTTATACAATTTCAGCGCATAGTGCCGGCCATCGTGCTCTATCTCGAATATCTTCGCTTCTCCCGAATTGGCAGAGATGACACGTATCATCTTGTAGACGATGCCGTCGATCTCATACTGAGGATATTCGGGAGCGTCGGTAAAACTACTGTGAGGAGCCTCACCGGCACCGGTATTGCTTTTCTGAGGGGCGCCGCCCCAGCCCTGCTGCTGCGGCTGTGAGCCGGTGGTGCTTTTCTGCGGAGCGCCGCCCCAGCCCTGTTGTCCTTGCTGCGAGCCGGTGGTGCTTTTCTGCGGAGCGCCGCCCCAGCCCTGTTGTCCTTGCTGCG
>CAMWXO010000026.1 GCA_947178245.1 uncultured Porphyromonadaceae bacterium | reverse complement strand
AAGGCCATCAAGAAGGGGGCGCAGGTGATAGTGGCTACTCCGGGGCGCCTCATCGACCTCATAAAGAGGGGAGTGGTGAAGCTCGGCAACGTCAATACCGTGATTCTCGATGAGGCCGACGAGATGCTCAACATGGGCTTCATCGACGACATCAACGAGATTCTGGAGCATGTGCCCGCCGACAGGAAGATGCTGATGTTCTCGGCCACGATGCCGAAAGAGATAGCTGCAATCGCGCGTAATTTTATGAAGGATCCCGTGGAGTTCGTGGCCGGCAACAAGAACGAGGGGTCGAAGAATGTGAAGCATGTCTACTACATGGTGAAGGCTCACGACAAGTATCTTGCCCTGAAGCGCATAGCCGACAATAACCCGGACATCTACGGCATCATCTTCTGCCGCACCAAGAAGGAGACGCAGGAGATAGCCGACAAGCTTATCGCCGACGGCTATAATGCCGACTGCCTGCACGGCGATCTCTCTCAGGCGCAGCGCGATCTGGCCATGAAGAAATTCCGCGACCACGTCACCCAGTTGCTCGTGGCAACCGACGTGGCGGCGAGAGGCCTCGACGTGGACGACCTCACACACGTGATCAACTACGGGCTGCCCGATGACGTGGCCGTCTACACACACCGCTCCGGACGAACAGGACGCGCCAACAAGACGGGTGTCTCGGTGGCCATAATCCATTCGCGCGAGAAAGGACGGCTCCGCGAGATAGAGAAGCGCATCGGGAAAACTTTCGAATACAAGAAAGTGCCTACGCCCGACCATATCATAGAGAAGCAGATCTATAATCTTGCCGACAGGCTCGAGCGTGTCGAGGTCAGCGACGAGCAGATGGCCCGCTTCCTCCCGGGAGTGCGCAAGAAACTCGAATGGCTCTCGGAGGAAGATCTGCTGAAACGTGTCTTATCGCTTGAATTCAATCGTCTGTTGGCCTACTACAGCAATATGCCCGATATCGACCTCAACGCCAGCGACTCGGGAAGCCGCTCAAAGTCTGACCGCAAGGGCGACCGGCCGAAGAAAGGGGATAAAGACAGGCGCACCGCCGAGGAGGGATATCAGAGGCTTATGGTGAATATCGGCAAAGCACAGGGTTTCTTCCCGGGCAACCTGATGGAACTTGTAAATCGTTCGGTGGTGGGCGCCAAGCCCGAGATAGGACGTATCGACCTCATGCCCGACTACACTCTCTTCGACGTGCGCAAGAAAGATGCCCGGAAAGTGGTGGATGCCTTGCGCCACACTGATTTCTTCGGCAGGAAGGTGCGCTGCGAGGTGGCCACTGACAGGGATTATGCCCGTGAGGCCAAGGAGCGCGAGAAGAAACCGAAAAAAAAGGGCGAACGGCCTACTCCGCGCACTGACTACGAGCTCTCCCTCTCGGGGCAGAAACCGAAAAAAGAGCGCCCGAAGAAGAAGGCTGATGCAAAGCATTCAAAATACAACGGAAATTACGATATTTTTATAAAGAAATAATATAGATTCCATTTCTGATGGATATATCCCGGATATTTCATACACTGTGCGTGATATCGGCGGTGATCTTCACGGGGGCATCGGCCTCTGCCGAAGGTCTCACCCCGACCGGTGTCTTCGCCAATCTTCCGCTCGACGTGATCGATATGCTTCGCCCTGCGGCGCGCCTCGACATGATAGACTATTACGCTGAGGCCGACAGCCTCGCGCCGGTGCAGGACGCGCTGGGAGGGTCTTCACGACTTGAAGCGGTGGCCCCCGACTATCTCCGCGCTGCCATCACGCCTGTCTCCACGCTCGAGATAAAACTGCTCCCGCTTGCGGCAGACACTATCGTGATGACGCTTTACACCGTGAAAGGCGATGGTATCGCTGCCGACTCAAAGGTCGATTTCTTCGACCGCGACCTGAAGCCCCTGCAGGCGGGAAAGTTCCTGAAGCTCCCCGAGGCCAGGAATTTCTTCAGGCTGAAAGGTTCCGACATATCGGCCCGGAAACTTGATGAACTTCTCCCGTTCTCGTCGATAGCACTTTCCACTGGGCCCGGCGACACGCCCCTCTCGGCTGAGTTCACTTCTGTAGGCACCCTTCCCGATGAAGAGGCATCGATGCTAACGCCCTTGCTTCAGAATCTTGAATTCCTATGGACAGGAAAATCATATAAACTCAGGCGATAGAGTGAAGGAGTTTGCAGTTCTCAGTTGATAAGGTCTTTAAGGTCTTTAAAGTCTCTAAATTAATGCATAATGCATAATGCACAATTAGAAGCAATTCTCAATTAGAATAAATTCTAAATTCCAAATTCTACATTCCAAATTAGAATAAATTCCAAATTAAAAAATATGAAAACCCGAGTACGTTTCGCCCCCTCTCCGACGGGCCCTCTGCATATCGGAGGCGTCCGCACCGCTCTTTTCAACTATCTCTTCACCCGCCAGCACGGCGGCGATATGATTCTGCGCATCGAAGACACGGATTCACGCCGCTTCGTGCCGGGCGCTGAGGAATATATAAACGAAAGTCTTAATTGGCTCGGAATCAAGATAGACGAAGGCGTGCGCGAGGGCGGTGCCTACGGCCCCTACAAGCAGAGCGAGCGGCGCGACATCTACCGCAAGTATGCCTCTCAGCTGCTTGAAGCCGGGAAGGCTTACATAGCTTTCGACACCCCTGAGGAGCTTGAGGCCGCGCGCGCGGAGGAGCCCAACTTCCAGTATGACGCCCACTCACGCTCGCGCATGCGCAATTCACTGACGATGCCTGCCGAGGAGGTGAAGCGGCTCATCGACGAAGGCCACCAGTATGTGGTGAGGTTCAAGATAGAGCCTGACGTGGACGTTAAGGTCAACGACATCATCCGCGGCGAGGTGGTGATCAATTCCAACATACTCGACGACAAGGTGCTCTATAAGAGTGCCGACGACCTTCCGACCTATCACCTGGCCAACATCGTGGATGATCATCTGATGGAGGTCACCCATGTGATACGCGGCGAGGAGTGGCTGCCCTCGGCTCCGCTTCATGTGCTGCTCTATCAGGCTTTCGGCTGGGAAGACACGATGCCTCAGTTCGTGCATCTGCCGCTCCTGCTCAAGCCGGTGGGCAACGGCAAGCTCTCGAAGCGCGACGGCGACAAGCTCGGTTTTCCGGTGTTTCCCCTCGAATGGCACGACCCCAAGAGCGGAGAGATCTCATCGGGCTACCGCGAGAAGGGATATCTCCCCGAAGCAGTGGTGAATTTCCTGGCGCTTCTCGGCTGGAATCCGGGCGACGACAGCGAGATAATGTCGATGGACGAGCTGATAGAGAAATTCTCGTTTGATCATTGCTCGAAGTCGGGTGCGAAATTCGACTACAAGAAGGGAATCTGGTTCAATCATGAATATCTGATGCGCATGGACAACGAGGCTCTTGCCGCACTCTTCATGCCCGTGCTCAGGGAGCGCCTCGCCGAAGCCGAAAAGAGCGCCGACGATTTCGGCATGGACTATGTGGCTAAGGCCGTGGGCATGGTCAAGGGACGCATCGAGTTCGTTCAGGATCTGTGGGCTCAGGGCGACTTCTTCTTCGTGGCCCCCGCTTCTTACGCTGAGAAGGATGTGAAGAAGCGTTGTAACGAAGACACTCCGCGCATCATGGAGGAACTCTGCGGAGTGCTCGATGGAATCGACGACATGACGTCGGCCAATGCCGAGAAGATAGTGCTCGGCTGGATAGAGGAGAAGGGATATCATCTCGGCAACGTGATGAACGCCTTCCGTCTGGCCGTGGTGGGAGCATGCCGGGGCCCGCACATGTTCGACATCACCGAACTGATGCCCAAATCTGAAGTGATCGCACGCATCCGTAAAGCCATCGAGGTGCTTGGATAAGTATGATACCGGGGGGAAGCCTGACATTCACGTGGCCGGCTTCCTCCCACTTTTGTGTGTCAACGGCGCTTCCGGAATGTTAAATACGCCGTTTGGTGAAACATTTTCCATAAAATCGGTGTTATTTTATAAGTAGTTTTTGCAGAAATATAAAATCTTAACCAAAAAGTTAATTCAAACAAACAACAACACGAGTATGAAGAAATATCTACTTCCGATTCTGCTCGGAGCCGCCATCACAGCATCGGCCGATCCGACGGAATTTGATTTCTCCTACGTAGAAAATGAAGACAATTTCGCCGGTGTTCAGAAAAAAGACACATACGATGTGGCCATTTTCCTCCCCGGTGCCGTTTTCGAGGGGTGCAAGGTGCTCTCCGTGTCCGTCCCTGTCAATACGGGAGGAAATCTAAAGAATTATAAGAACCCCGGAATATTCCTCACCACGGAACTGGCGCAGAAATCGGACAAGTCAAACAATCCGAATATCGGCACTTATCCTGCTTCCATTTCTGAAGACGGATTACTTTCCGGTGAATGCGGCGAAGGCTACACCATCACGTCGGAGGGTGTCTATGTAGGTTACAGTTTCACTGTCTCGACTCTCGACAGGGGAACTCAGTTCCCTATCAGCATCGCCGACTGCTCCAACCCCAACGCTTGTTTCCTCCACACCAAAGCCACCACTAAGGCTTGGGATAACATTCAGGCTACCAACGGATGGGGCAGCACGATGAGCGTTACGCTCCTTATCGACAGACTCCCCGAGAGAGACGTCGAGATATATGAAATCGATAATCCCATCTGCATCGAGCTTGGCAAGGCCGCTTCCATTCCGGTGACTTTCATGGCGTCTACTATGGAGCCGGTGGAGTCGATCGATCTCGACTACGCTTTCAACGGCCAGCCGCTGTCGCTGCACTATGAGCTTCCGGTGCCGACCACTCCGGGCCTGGGACGCACATTCTCCACTATTCTCGAACTGCCTGTGGCCGACGTGAAAATCCGTGGGAAAGAGGATTTCACAGTGTCGAAAGTTAACGGCAAGGAGAATACTTCAGAGAATGCTACAAAGAATGTCATGATTTCCGTGCTCGATGAGTATCCCGAGCATCAGACCCTCATGGAGGAATACACAGGCACCTGGTGTCAGTATTGCACGCGAGGATTCGCCGCACTTGAGCATATCCGCAACAATTATCCCGAATTCGTGGTTGCTGCTTACCATAACAGCGACGCCATGCAGGTGACCACAAACTATCCTGCCGCAATAGAGGGATTCCCGTCAGCGTCTCTGAACCGCACCATCATCTGTGATCCGTATTATGGCACCGAGACCTACAAAACCAAGCTCCCGATCGTAGACGATATCCTTGCGCTTAACAGCGTGGTAACTCCCTGGAGCGTAAAGGTTTCACATACTTGGGACGATGATGACACGCTCACTGCCAACGCGGAGGTGATGACTCTCGGCGGATATACCGACAAGACCTATCAGATTGCATATCTCCTTGTGGCCGACGGACTCTCGGGCACAGGCAGCAGCTGGAATCAGTCAAATTATTACGCAAACACCAGCCAGAGAAGCGATTACATTGATGAGATGAATGACTTCTGCAAGAACGGCAAATATGGCAAATCTTCAGTCAAGGGCTTGGTATTCAATGATGTTGTGATCTCTACAACCGGAATCTATGGCGTGGAAGGCAGTCTTCCCTCATCTCTCGATCCGGAAGAGCCTGTGACTCACAGCCTGACGTTCGATCTCACAAAGATAAAGGCCGGCCTCATCGCAGACAAGAACAAGCTCCGCATCATAGCCGCCGTGCTTGATGAGAACGGTACCGTGCTCAACTGCGCAAAGAACGAGGTGAACGACTACGAAGGCACTTCCGTAAGGATTCTTGATGCCGCCGATGATGAGAACGCACCTGTGGAATACTACAATCTCAACGGACAGAAAGTGAATGAACCCGGTGAGGGCATCTTCATCAGGCGTCAGGGTTCTTCTGCCGTGAAGATCGCAAAATAATCATCCTCAAGGATAAATCATAAGACTTCCGGAGCGCCGGGCTTGCATTGTCAAGTCCGGCGCTTCTCATTGCCTTCAGGGGCCTGATTCAGATGCTTCCTGCGCGAAATAAGAGCGTATTTATCCGAAAATATCCTAAAAAACGCCAAACGCTTGCATATCACAAAAAAAATGATTAAATTTGCAAATTGATAATTCGACTTTGCATATTCAAGACCGAATATATTCAAGACCACAAACATTTTTGCTGAATTTCAGTCCTCTAAAACTTAAAAGAAACTTAAATAAAACATTAAATAAGGCGATTTGAGAAAGTGGCAGCGATGTCATACGCCATTTACCCAACACACAGATACCCATGGAAGAAAAGAAACCCAAAAGACCCAGAATCGGCGCTATCTCGGCTCCTTCGGAAAACTCTGAGAATCAAGAAAACTTCTATCAGTCGCGCCCCTATAAGGCTCAGGAACGTCCGGATTTCCAGCAGCGAGGTTTCCAGCCCCGTCCGCGTCCGAACTATCAGAACAATTACTCTTCAAACTATCATAACCGCGAAGACGGCAATTCCTATTCGCGCCCGCAGCGTACAGACGGCTATCAGCAGCGTCAGAACTCCTACGGCAATCGTCCCTATCGCCAGAACAATTCCTCTGATGAAGGCGGCTATCAGGCAGGCCGGCAAAACGGCTACAACCGCCAGCAGGGACAGAACGGCTACAACCGCCAGGGCGGCGGATTCGGACGTCAGAACGGCGGTCACAACGATTATCAGCAGCGTTCCAACGGCGGCTACAACCGCCAGCAGGGGCAGAACGGCTACAACCGTCAGGGCAATCAGGGCGGATATGGCCGTCAGAATCAGGGCGGCTTCCAGAAGCGTCAGGGATTTCAGAAGAATCAGAAACCCGGCATGAAGTTCACTCCGCGTCCCAGGCAGATAGACTATGTGCTCGATGATATCGACCTTAACGAGCCGATCAGACTCAACAAATATATGGCTAATTCCGGTATCTGCTCGCGCCGTGAGGCTGACGAGAAGATTCAGAACGGCCTCGTCACAGTCAATGATATCGTGGTGACCGAGCTCGGCACGAAAATCAACCGTGACGACGTGGTGAAATGCGAGGATAAGGTGGTGACTCCCGAGCGCAAGTGCTATGTGCTTCTCAATAAGCCGAAAGACTGCGTGACGACTTCCGACGATCCCAACGGACGCCTCACGGTGCTCGATGTGGTGAAGGGCGCATGCAAGGAACGCATATATCCCGTAGGCCGTCTCGACCGCAACACCACCGGAGTGCTTCTGCTGACCAACGACGGCGAGCTCGCCTCGAAACTCACTCACCCGAAATTCGTGAAGAAGAAGATCTATCATGTCTGGACTGACAAGGATATCACCGAAGAGGATATGCAGCGCATCGCCGACGGCATAGAACTTGAAGACGGCGAGATTCATGCCGACGCGATCTCATACGCTAATGAGAACGACCGCAACCAGGCCGGAATCGAGATACACAGCGGACGCAACCGTATCGTACGCCGCATTTTCGAGCATCTCGGATATAGGGTCACCAAACTTGACCGCGTCTACTTCGCAGGCCTCACCAAGAAGAACCTCCCGAGGGGCCGCTGGCGCTATCTCACTCAGGAAGAAGTAAACTTCCTGCGCATGGGATCGTTTGAATAAATTATATAGCAAGTCAAAATATCCGAATAGAATGAACCATATTCCCGTAAAGCAGCTTCTTGCCGACCCCGACATATATATCGGCTCTGAAGTGGATGTCAAAGGTTGGGTACGCACCCGCCGAGGCAACAAAAATGTGGCCTTCATCGCCCTCAACGATGGGTCGTCGATTAAAAACATACAGATTGTGGTGGATTTTGCCAAAATCCCCGAAGATTCCCTCAAAGATGTCACCACCGGCGCTTCCCTGCATGTGAAAGGTATGGCGGTGGCTTCGCAAGGCAAAGGTCAGGCTATCGAGGTGCAGGCAGACGAGATCGAGGTCTATGGCACGGCTTCGGTGGCCGACTACCCGCTGCAGAAGAAGGGCCACTCGCTCGAATTCCTTCGTGAGATAGCTAATCTGCGTCCGCGCACCAATACTTTCGGCGCGGTGCTCCGCATTCGCCACACCCTCGCTTATGCTATTCATAAATTCTTCAACGACAGGGGATTCTATTATTTCCACACACCGCTCATCACGGCTTCTGATGCTGAGGGCGCCGGAGCACAGTTTCAGGTGACGACTCTTCCGCTCGAAGATCTGCCCCGCACTGAAGACGGAAAGGTGGACTACGATCAGGATTTCTTCGGAAAGATGGCGTGTCTCACCGTCTCGGGTCAGCTTGAAGGCGAGCTCGGAGCCACGGCTCTCGGCTGCATCTATACTTTCGGCCCCACATTCAGGGCGGAAAACTCCAATACTCCCCGCCACCTCTCCGAATTCTGGATGATCGAGCCCGAGATGGCCTTCTATGAGATTGAAGACAATATGGATCTCGCCGAGGAATTCGTGAAGTATTGCATCTCCTACGCTCTCGAGCACAACCGCGAGGATATCGAGTTCCTTGCCGAGCACTTCGACAAAGACCTTATCGACCGTCTCAACTTTGTGGTGGAGAATGACTTCGTGCGCCTGCCCTATACCGAGGGCATCAAGATTCTCGAGGAATCGGGCAAGAAATTTGAATTCCCCGTCTACTGGGGCGTGGATCTCGCTTCGGAGCATGAGCGCTACCTCGTGGAGCAGCATTTCAAGAAGCCCGTGATCCTCACCGACTATCCCAAGGAAATCAAGGCTTTCTACATGAAACTCAACGACGACGGCAAGACCGTGCGCGCCATGGACGTGCTCTTCCCGAAGATCGGAGAGATTATCGGCGGAAGCCAGCGTGAGGAGAACTACGACAAGCTTAAGGGACGCATGCAGGAACTCGGGCTGCAAGGCATGGACTGGTATCTCGACACGAGAAAATACGGCACCGTGCCTCATTCCGGATTCGGACTCGGCTTCGAGCGCCTTATCCTCTTCGTGACAGGCATGCAGAACATACGCGACGTGATTCCCTTCCCTCGTTATCCGAACAACTGTGAGTTTTGATGAAGCGGTTGCTCTTCATACTCATCACTCTTATTTACTTCTCCTGCGGCGTGACAGCCCGGGAGAGGACTGATTCGGCTGCCCCCGACGGCGGCCCGCTGGTGGTGTCGCTCATCACGTGCGCCCCCGGCCCGGATGTCTATGAGCTGTGTGGCCATGCCGCCATCAGAATCAGGAACTCCGAGATGGACTCCGTGTGGAACTACGGCATTTTCGACTTCTCTTCACCTAATTTCCTCTACCGGTTCGTGAAGGGAGAGACTGACTATATGGTGCGCGGCTATGATTTCGCGCGCTTCATGCCCGCCTACGTCATGCGGGGGTCGGAAGTCCTTGAGCAGACTCTTGATCTCTCTCAAGACGAGGCATTGAAATTGAGAAGCCTCCTCAGCACCGAGGCTCTGCCGGAAAATCGCGTCTACCGCTACAATTATGTGCGCGACAACTGCGCTACTCGCCCCTGGCGCCGCGTGATGGAGGCCGCGCCCTCCATAGCGCTCCCCGACACTCTCCTGTTTCCGACATTCCGTAAGGAAATGCGTCGGTTTCATCGCAACTATCCCTGGTATCAGTTCGGAATCGACCTTGTGCTCGGCTCCGGACTCGACTATCCGTTGGAAAGGGATGAAGATATATTCGCCCCACCCGTGCTTGCCGCTAAAGTGGCGCGAGCCACGATAGGAGAGGGCGCTGATGGGGACTCTGTGAGAGGGCGCAGGCCGCTCGTGGCGGAAACGTCGGTGGTATATCCCGGCAGGGGAGACGTGACGCTTCCTCCCACATCGCCGTTTCTCACGCCGATGGCTGCAGGAATAGTGACGCTAATCATCAGTTTTGGCGCGCTTTTTGCTTGTATTTTGAAAAAGAGTGTCTGGCGCTGGTGGATTTCCCTCTACTTCGCCATAGCCGGCGTGGCGGGTTGCATAGTCGCTTTCCTTGTGTTCTGCTCCGAGCATGAGGCTGTGAGGCCCAATATCCTCATCCTCTGGCTCAATCCGCTGCAGTTTGTGGTAGCCGTCGGTATATGGCTTGAATCGGCCCGCAGGCTGCTCGGGATAGCGGCGTGGTATGAGATCATCATTGCCATTCTCATCCCGGTGCTCTCGCTCACTGGCATCTTTCCGCAGTATCTGAACGCGGCCACTTATCCATTTCTCCTCTCACTCATACCCCTGGGTGTGATATTAAAGATAAATAAAACTAAAAAAATCAGCATAACGAAGTGAACAGGTTTATTACTTCAGTAGTCTGCGGCCTTGTGGGCTTCTCCACAGTGGTTCAAGCCGATCCCTCCCGCCCACGGCTGGTGGTGGGGATTGTGGTGGATCAGTTGCGCACCGACTACATGGAGTTTCTCATGTCTCGTTTCGGCAAAGACGGCTTCAGGCTCCTCGCCGACGGAGGCCTCTATCTGAAAAATGTGGATTTCAACATGTCAGACCTTGACGTGGTGAATTCCACCGCCGTGATATATACAGGCAATTATCCCTCCGCTTCCGGAATACCCTCGGCCAAGGTCTATGACCCTGCATCGAAATATCCGCTCCCCGTGCTCCACGACGTGGATATGCTCGGCAATTTCACCTCGGAGACCTACAGCCCCACGGCGCTCCGACTCTCCACCATAAGCGATGAAGTTGCCATCGACGGCGTAGGGCTCGCTCAGATTTACAGTGTCGCGCCCGATGCGATGCAGTCGATCATCATGGCCGGCCATGCGGCGTCGGGAGCGGCCTGGATCGCCGACGAGTCAGGAAAATGGGCCACCACCACATATTACAAGGAGGTGCCCCCGGCTCTTTCGCAGCGCAACTACAAGGGTTCGCTCGCCGAGCGTCTCGACACTATGGTCTGGACTCCCTCCAGGCCTCTCGATACCTACATGGGATTGCCGCCGCAGAAGAAATACTTTCCGTTTCGCCACTCTTTCGCAAAGAAAGATGATGACAGATTCGTGAAGTTCAAGTCTACGGCATTGGTGAATGCCGAGGTCACTGATCTCGCGCTCGACTATCTCCGCACCCTCGATATAGGGCAGCACGGAGATGTGATCGACATGCTCAATATCGGCTACACCGTGGCCCCCTTCAAGGATGCTGCCGACGGCGACGTGCGACTCGAGCTTCAGGACTCTTATCTGCGCCTCGACAGTCAGCTATCCCGACTTTTCTCGGCAATTCAGGAATATGTAGGCCTCGAGAATACGCTTATATTCCTATCTTCTACAGGGTATTATGACGATGCCATAGTCGATGATGCGCGTTATCGCATACCCACTGGAAATTTCTCGATGCGGCGCGCCACATCGCTTCTGAATTCATATCTCAGCGCACGTCACGGCAACGACCAGTATGTGGATGGATCATTCCGCAACATGATCTATCTCGACCATAAGACGCTTGAGAATCACGGGCTCGATGTGGCCGAGGTGCGTCGGGACGCACGCGATTTTCTCGTGAAGATGGCCGGTGTCTCCGATGTGAAGTCACTCACCGATATTATTGGCGAGACCACTCCCGAATTGCGCAGGATATCGCGCGGGCTCGATCCCAAATCGGCAGGCGACCTGCGGCTGGAGTTCGCGCCCGGATGGACTATCAACGACGACGTGCGCCTTCCCGTGCTGAAATGGCAGGAATGTATGGCCCGCCATGCCTCTCCGGCTTTCATCTGGGGATGCGGAATAGCACCCCGTACTGTAGCAACCCCCGTCCCGGCGACGGCTATCGCTCCCACGGTGACATCCGTGATGCGCATAAGAAGTCCCAACGGCGCCTCTGAGTCCCCTCTCCTGCCATAAATGAAACGGAACAACCGTAAACCTCAAAACTGAAATATTTTAAAGAAATATGGGCTTCAGCAATATATTGAAAACAATTTTCGGCGATCAGTCAGAACGCGCCGTCAGACCTCTCTGGAATCGTCTTCAGAAAGAAATCAACCCCATCTCGCAGCAGATCGAGAACATCTCCGACGATGAACTCCGCAGCCGCATCGACGCGATACGCGACGACATCCGCGGCGAGGCCAAGACTTACAAGGACAAGATGGATGATCTGCGCAAGCAGATCGAGAATATGGACTTCGACAAGCGTGAGCCGCTTTGGAAGGAAGTGGACTCGCTGAAGGAGGATATGTATAAGATGTATGCGGCGAAACTCGATGCCGCTCTTCCCGAAGTGTTCGCTGTCATCAAGGAGACCGCCCGCCGCTTCGCCAACAACGACACCATCACCGTGACCGCAACTGACGCCGACAGGACGCTTGCCGCGCAGGGAAAGGACTTCATTACTATCGACGGCGACAAGGCCATCTATAAGAACTCATGGGTGGCCGGCGGCAACGAGACCAAGTGGGATATGGTGCACTATGACGTGCAGCTTATAGGCGGCATGGTGCTCCACGGCATCATGCAGGGCGACAAGACCTCAAACAACATAGCCGAGATGGCCACCGGCGAGGGTAAGACCCTCGTGGCCACACTGCCGGTATTCCTTAATGCGCTTACCGGCGAGGGCGTGCATGTGGTGACTGTCAATGACTATCTTGCCAAGCGTGACTCCGAGTGGATGGGGCCGCTCTATCAGTTCCACGGCCTGACGGTGGCTTGTATCGACAAGACTGATCCCAACTCAAGGGAGCGCCGCGATGCCTACCGCTGCGACATCACTTTCGGCACCAACAACGAATTCGGCTTCGACTATCTGCGCGACAACATGGCCACTCAGGTTTCCGACCTCGTGCAGCGCGAAGATCATTATTACGCTATCGTCGACGAGACTGACTCGGTGCTGATCGACGATGCCCGTACCCCCCTCATCATCTCGGGCCCCATTCCCAAGGGCGACGACCAGATGTATAATGAGTTCAAACCCAATGTGGAGAAGGTGGTTACGGCCCAGAAGAAACTCGCCCAGAGCCTCCTGCTCGATGCGAAGGATAAGATTGCGGCTGCTATGAGCGGCGATCCGGAGCGTGTGGCCAAATATGACAAGGGCGACGGCAAGAAACCCCTCACCGCACAGGAACTGCTCGAAGACGGCGGCCTCTCGCTCTTCCGCGTATATAAGGCTCTTCCCAAGCATGGCCCGCTCATCCGCTACCTCAGCGAGGAGGGCATCAAGCCCATCCTGCTCAAGACGGAAGAGAAATATATGCAGGACAATAACAGGGAGATGCCCGTGGCAGTCGAACCCCTCTTCTTCGTGGTAGACGAGAAGAACCACAGCATCGAACTCACCGACAAGGGTATACAGGTGCTCACCGACACCACGCAGGATCCCTCTTTCTTCGTGCTTCCCGACATCACGTCGCAGCTTGCCGAGGTGGAGCACCTCGATGTCACTCCCGAAGAGAAGAAGCAGCTCAAAGATGATCTGCTGCAGGATTATTCGGTGAAGTCGGAGCGTGTGCACACCGTCAACCAGCTGCTGAAGGCCTACACCCTCTTCGATAAGGATATCGAGTATGTGATCGACGACAACAAGATCAAGATCGTGGATGAGCAGACGGGACGTATCATGGAAGGTCGCCGCTATTCCGACGGTCTTCACCAGGCCATCGAGGCCAAGGAGGGTGTGAAAGTGGAAGCCGCAACTCAGACCTACGCCACCATCACGCTCCAGAACTATTTCCGCATGTATCGGAAACTCGCGGGCATGACCGGTACGGCAATGACGGAGGCCGGCGAGTTCTACGACATCTACAAGATGGAAGTGGTGGAGATTCCCACCAACCGCCCCGTGATACGCGACGACCAGAAAGACCGTGTCTATCGCACCAAGAAAGACAAATATAACGCTGTGATCGAAGAGGTGCAGAAGATGGTGGAGATCGGGCGTCCGGTGCTCGTCGGCACTACTTCGGTGGAAATCTCCGAGCTCCTTTCCCGTATGCTTCAGCTCCGCAAGATTCCTCATCAGGTGCTCAATGCCAAGCTCCATCAGAAGGAGGCCGATATCGTGGCCCAGGCCGGCAAGGCGGGCACGGTGACCATCGCCACCAACATGGCCGGCCGAGGCACCGACATCAAGCTTCCTAAGGAAGTGAAGGAAGCCGGAGGCCTCGCCATCATCGGCACGGAGCGCCATGAGTCGCGCCGCGTTGACCGCCAGCTGCGTGGTCGTGCCGGCCGCCAGGGCGACCCCGGCAGCTCTGTCTTCTTCGTATCTTGTGAAGACACCCTCCTGCGCCTCTTCGCGGCCGAGCGAGTATT
>CAMWXO010000025.1 GCA_947178245.1 uncultured Porphyromonadaceae bacterium | reverse complement strand
ATCTTGAGTGCCTTTTTTGCTCCCAAAAGTGTCAACTTTTTTCAGTTCAAGTCACTTCACAAAGAGGGAACTGCGACTTTAGTGCCGATTTTATGCCATAAATGAGGTATATTACGCTATTTTTTATTAATTTTGCCGCTGCAAAGTCAGGAAAGGGAAGCCGGTGAGAATCCGGGACAGTACCCGCTGCTGTATTTCTCCGGGCGAGCGGCCGCCGTGCAAGCGCCGCCCCCACTGCCGCCGCACTATGTCATTGGGAGACGTATAAGTCTACTGAGAAGGCGCGGACACAGATTGGAGATGAGTCAGAAAACCTGCCTCGGCTTTGTCATATAACTTAACAGGTTTGTATTGCCCAGGACGGGATAATTCTGACAATACTGAAATGAGAAGAGTTTTTCTATATCTTATAGGGACTGCGCTCGCGGCAGCCGCATCCGAACCGGACACCATCGGGCTGCCCGAACTGACCATATCCGCCCGACGCCCTATGACGGAGATCGGAGTGCGCCGCAGCCGCCTCGACTCGGTGGCCCTCAAGGAGAATGTGGCGCTCTCGATGGCCGACGTGCTCGGCTTCAACTCTTCAGTCTATGTCAAGAACTACGGCCGCGCCACCCTATCCACCGTATCATTCCGAGGCACTTCTCCCGGTCATACCGGCGTGACATGGAACGGGCTGCCCGTCAACAGCCCTATGCTGGGAATGACCGACTTCTCTCTCATACCGTCTTATTTCGTAGACAAAGCATCCCTGCTCCACGGCAGCGCGTCGCTCTCCGAGGCCTCCGGAGCGCTCGGAGGAGCGGTGGCGCTCTCCACGTCGCCCGAGGCTCTGAAGGAAGGCTTCTCGTGCGCCTACACCCAGGGTGTAGGGAGTTTCAGGACTTTCGACGAGTTCCTGCGCGTGGCCTACCGGAAACGGCGCTGGCACACAGCCACCCGCGTCGCCTTTTCTTCCTCGGCCAACGATTTCACATATATCAACCGCGACAAGAAACTCAACATCTACGACGAGAACCATAATATAATCGGTCAGTATTATCCCAAGGAGAAAAATCGCTGCGGGGCATTCCGTGATTTCCATCTGCTGCAGGAAGCATCCTACGCATGGAGCGGCGCCGACAGGATGACGCTCAGCGTATGGTATACGGCCTCCGACAGGCAGCTGCCGATGATCACCACCGACTATGGCGACGAAAGGGGAGTGGACAACCGCCAGCGCGAGAACACAGTGCGCGCCACCGCCGCATGGCGCAGACTAAGCGGCGTATGGAACCTCGAGACCCGTGCAGGCTACATACACACATGGAGCGCCTACGACTACAGGCGAGAGACCGGAAACGGCGCCTGGACCACACTCACACGTGCCCGTTCGCTCGTCAATACTTATCTTGCGAGCAGCACTCTCAACTGGTGGCCGGCCGAGAGATGGCTCTTCACGGCTTCATTCACCGCACGGCTCCATGACGTGCGCTCCTCCGACCGTCGGCTCTCGACTGCTGGAAGCGACACGGATATAGGCTACCATAAGAGGCGCCCCGAGACATGCCTCACAGCCACTGCCCGCTGGCAACCCGTAGATGGCGCCGGATTGGCCGTCATGCTGCGCGAGGAATCTTTCGGCAGCGACCTGACTCCTCCCATACCGGCGATCTTCGCCGACTGGACAGCGCTCCGAGGCTCGGTGTCAAGTGGCAACTGGCGGCTGACGCTGAAAGCATCGGGAAGCCGCAATTTCCACTATCCTACGCTCAACGACCTCTATTTCATGCCGGGAGGCAATCCCGACCTGAAGAGTGAGAAGGGTCTGACCTGCGACTGCGGCGCAGTCTGGAATCTCGACATTCCCGGCCGAGCATCGTTAGCGCTCGAGGCCGGATGGCACGACAGCAGAATATCCGACTGGATTCTATGGCTGCCGACCACAAAAGGATTTTTCTCTCCGAAAAATGTGAAGACAGTGCATGCCTACGGTGTGGAACTGCGCGGCGAAGCGTCGCTGCAGTTCGGACGCGGCTGGAGCGCACGCTTCAACGGCAACTGGAGCTGGACGCCCTCGGTGAATTGCGGCGACCCGATCTCGGAAGGTGACGCTTCCGTAGGGAAGCAGCTGCCCTACGTGCCCCGTGTGGCCGGCTCGGCCACACTCAGACTCCAATGGCGCCGTTGGGGACTTCTCGCCAAATGGATGGGCTACGGCCGGCGCTGGACCCAGAGCAGCAACGAGGCGGGAATCTCCGGGGTGCTTCCCGCCTACGGCATCTGCAACCTCACAGCCGAGCGGGCCCTGCGGCTGCGCCGGGTGGAACTGAATCTGAAGCTGTCGGTATGCAACCTCTTCGATAAGGAGTATCAGACAGTGGCGGGGCGCCCGATGGCCGGGCGCAATTTTGAAGCATTTCTCGAATTCAGAATCTGACAAATCATGAAAAAATACTTCTTCATCATCATTGCCCTATGCGTATTGGCCGGATGCGCCGGCAAGGGCACGGACACGCCCGGGGGCCCGGTGTTCGACAGCATTATATACGAGCCTGACTATGCCTCCGGGTTCACCATATCAGGCAAAGAGGGGAGCGAGAGCGTCATGCTCAGCGTCAGCAATCCCTGGCAAGGTGCCGACAGCGTGGTGCAGCGGCTCCTTATAGTGCGCGGCGGAGAAGAGGTGCCCGAAGGGTTCGACGGTCAGGTGCTCAGAGGCGACGCGAAGCGAATCGTGGCCATGTCGTCAACACACGTGGCCATGCTCGACGCCCTCGGAGCCACCGACAGGGTAGTGGCGGTATCGGGCCCGGATTATTTCACCAATCCCCGCATTCTTGCAAGACGCGATTCGCTCGCCGACGCGGGATATGAGGGAAATGTCAATTTCGAGGCCCTCATCGCCTCATCGCCCGATCTCGTGCTGCTTTACGGAGTGAACGGCGCGAGCAGCATGGAGCGGAAGCTGAATACCTTGGGTATTCCCTACGTCTATATAGGCGACTATCTCGAGCAGTCGCCACTCGGCAAGGCTGAGTGGATGGTGGCCATCGCGGAGATCACCGGACTCGGCAACCGTGGACGCGACACTTTCTCGCAGATCGCGGAGCGCTACGAAGCGCTCCGCAAAGAGGTGGCCTCCGATGCCGGGGTGCGTCCGAAGGTGATGCTCAACGTGCCATACGGCGACTCATGGTTCATGCCTTCGGCCTCGAGCTATATGGCTCAACTCATCAGGGACGCCGGCGGCGAGTATGTCTATAAGAAAGACACCGGCAATTCCTCGCGCCCCATCGGGATGGAAGAGGCCTATCTGCTCGCCTCCGAAGCCGACGTCTGGCTCAATCTCGACCGTACAGCCTCCGCCGGCGAGCTCAAGGCCCGCTGGCCGCGTTTCGCCGACACGGGCGCAGTGGTGAGCGGCAGGCTCTACAACAATACAAGGCGCGCCAACAGCGCCGGCGGCAACGACTTCTTCGAGTCAGGAATAGTCAATCCCGACGTGATACTGCGCGACCTGATCGGCATTTTCCACCCCGCGCTCTCCGACGGCGACCCATATTACTATAAGCGATTGGAATGAGACACACTACTTTGATAGCCACACTGTGCGTGATAACGCTGCTTCTCTTCGCCGCCGACCTCATAGTGGGCGGAGTGATGATAGCGCCGGGTGAGGTTTGGAACGCCCTCACCGGAGGCGAATGCACGGAGGCCACACGCCGCATAGTGATCGACATACGCCTCATGAAGGCAGTGGTGGCGGTGATAGCGGGTATCGCGGTGGCTGTAAGCGGACTGCAGATGCAGACACTCTTCCACAATCCACTCGCCGGGCCCTACGTGCTGGGCATCAGTTCCGGTGCGAGTCTGGGCGTGGCCCTGCTGCTGCTCGGCGCTCCTCTGGCGGGCATATCTTCGGCAGCAGCCTCTCTCGGTATTGCCGGCGCCGCATGGGTGGGCGCAGCCGCAATCCTGCTCCTTATCGCAGCCGTAGGAAGCCGCATCAAAGACATCATGGTGATTCTGATTCTCGGCATGATGTTCAGTTCGGGAGTGAGCGCCATAGTGCAGATACTTCAATATCTGAGCCGCGACGAGTCGCTGAAGTCGTTCGTGATCTGGACTATGGGGTCGCTGGGCGACGTGACTCCGGGGCAACTGATCATACTCGCGGCAGCGGTGGCTGTCGGCCTCGCGCTGGCTGTGGCCGCCGTGAAGCCGCTCAATCTGCTGCTCTTCGGCGAGGAGTACGCCCGCACGATGGGACTCGACATAAGGCGGGCGCGCACCCTGCTTTTCCTCTCCACCACATTTCTCGCAGGCACCGTGACGGCCTTCTGCGGCCCTATCGGATTCATCGGCATGGCCATTCCGCACGTGGCGCGCATGCTCTTCCGCACCGGCGACCACCGCGTGCTACTCCCCGCCACGGTGCTCACAGGGGCGGCGACATTGCTGCTCTGCGACATAGTGTCGAAGGCGCTCACTCTCCCCGTGAATGCCATCACGGCCCTGCTCGGCATTCCGGTGGTGATCTACATATTGATAAGACAATGACGAGATGATAGAACTGAAAGATTTCAGCATGGGATATGGCGGGCGCGTCCTGCTGGAGGGGGTGGCCACCTCATTCCGGCGCGGTGAACTGACCGCGCTCATCGGGCGCAACGGAACGGGCAAATCCACCCTGCTGCGCGCCCTGGCGGGCCTCAACACCGGCTACAGCGGCGATATCCTCATCGAAGGAAAGCCCCTGCGCAAGACATCAGTCCCGCAGCTTGCGCGCACCGTGGCTTTCGTCTCCACCGCGCGCACACGGGTGCCTGACATGCGGGCCGCCGACACCGTGGCCCTGGGCCGCGCGCCATACACCAACTGGATAGGACGGATGCAGGATCAAGACCGCGAGGCCGTAGGCAAGGCTCTCGAGGCTGTAGGAATGTCGGCTTTCGCATCGCGCACGCTCGACAGCATGAGCGACGGCGAATGCCAGCGCGTCATGATAGCACGGGCACTCGCCCAGGACACACCGGTAATCCTGCTCGACGAACCCACCTCCTTTCTCGACATGCCGAGCCGCTACGAGCTCGCCTCGCTTCTGCAGACCCTGGCGCATGAGGAAGGAAAATGCATCATCTTCTCCACTCACGAGGTGGAGATCGCCACCCGCATGAGCGACACTGTGGCCCTCATCGACCCTCCTCACCTTATACACGAAGGGAGCAAGCTATTCGTGGAAAATCGGCACCTTGACCGCCTCTTCTCCACTTGCCACAGCTCTCCCTACGGAGCCGGACACCCGGAGCACGGATCGGGCAAATGACCAAAGATAACGGGAGCATTGACACGGAGAAAAGCCTTTTTTTGCCTCAATTTGCAAAAAAACGGAGTAAGTATTTGTGAAATCGGGGAAAAATCATTAACTTTGCGGCGCAATTGAAACGCACTTTGAGAGATGTGTGATCTAAAGCAGTACATAATCGCTCTCCCGACACTCGGCGAGGGGCATCACGAACTCGAACTGAAGGCAGACAAAGATCTGTTTTCGGGTCGGGGCGGTACGGATGTGACCGATGCCGACATCACTGCCTATATCGACATCGACGTCAGACACGGAGCCTACAATATCGGCCTCACCTGTCAGGGTTGGATCGACATTCCGTGTGACCGCTGCCTCGACCCCATGCGCATCGGCATAGACGAAGACTATGACGTATGCGTGCGCTACGGCGAGGAATATGAGGAGACCGACGAGTCCATCACACTGCCTGAGAACGAGGTGAATTTCGACCTCGCCCCTCTCATAGCCGACACGGTATCTCTCGCCATTCCGCTCCGGCACGTGCATCCCGAAGGGGAATGCAACAAGGAGATGGAAGAGATAATGAATCAGCATTCCGCCGCCGAAGACCCCGAAGCGGAGGAATAAAGCGACATATATTAGAAAACAATAAAACATTTAATAAAAATGGCACATCCTAAACGTAGACAATCGCACACCAGAACAGCGAAGCGTCGCACCCACGACCTCGCATTGATCCCGACACTCGCCATCTGCCCCAACTGCGGCGCATGGCACGTATGGCACACCATCTGCGGTGAGTGTGGCTATTATCGCGGAAAACTCGTGATTGAGAAAGCTGTGATGTAATGACACACGCCGTTATCACAGGTATAGCGTCTTACGTGCCCGAGGATATCCTCGACAACGACATGTTGTCGAAGATGGTGGATACGAACGACGAATGGATCACGACACGCGTCGGGATCAAGGAGCGTCGTATCCTCCACAAAGAGGGCAAAGGTTCGAGTTTCCTCGGCATTCAGGCAGTGAAGAAGCTCCTCGCGGACTATGAGATAGACCCGCTGAGCATCGACCTGCTTATATGCCCCACCTCGAACCCCGACTATCGTTTCCCCTCCACCGCCTCAGTGATAGCCCATGAATGCGGCCTGAAAAAGGCTTACGCCTACGACATCCAGGCCGCCTGCGCAGGCTTCATAGTGGGCATGCAGGACGCGAGAGCCTACATCGTGTCGGGCCTCTATAAGCGCATCCTCGTGGTATGCGCCGAGATGATGAGCTCCATGACCGACTACGAAGACCGCCAGACCTGTCCGCTTTTCGGCGACGGCGCCGGCGCTGTGCTCGTAGAGCCCACCGACGATGAGAAGCTCGGCGTGATGGATGCCGACATCCATGTAGACGGATCCGGACTGCCCCACCTCCTCATGAAGGCCGGCGGAAGCGTGAAGCCCGCCTCACACGAGACGGTAGACGCCCGCGAGCATTTCGTCTATCAGGAAGGAAAGGCCGTCTATAAGCATGCTGTGTTCGATATGTTGCGCTCATCCCTGACCGTGATACAGCGCAACGGGCTCACAGCCGAGACCGTAGACTGGTTCGTGCCTCATCAGGCCAATCTCCGCATCATCGAGGCCATCGGAGGGCGTATCAAACTCCCCGAGGAGAAGATTCTGGTCAATATCCAGAGACGTGGCAACACATCGGCGGCCTCCATCCCCATCTGCCTCGACGAATACAAGCATAAGCTCAAGAAGGGCGACAACGTGATTCTCACGGCCTTCGGCGCAGGCTTCACATGGGGAGCCATGTATCTCGTATGGGCGATCGACCCCAAATGAAAATCATTTCATACGATACTTTGAGAAGAGAGGCTTTTTCAGCCTCTCTTCTTTTTATGCCCCCTACCTCACAACCCCGTGAGGGGGCCGCGCCGTCAGGCGGTTTGTCGAAGGTGAAACCTCACCACAAAGCGCATATCCGTGGCGGAGGCCGAAAAAAAGAGAGGCGCCTCCTTGCGGGGCGCCTCCTGATATCTGAGACTGAATATGATCAGCCGTTTACTTTCTTCATGTGAGCGATGAGGTCGAGCACCTTGTTGGAGTAGCCGATCTCGTTGTCATACCAGGAGATTACCTTTACGAAGTTGTCGGTCAGGTAAACGCCGGCATTTGCGTCGAAGATAGAAGTGCGGGGGTCACCGAGGAAGTCGCTTGAAACGACTGCGTCTTCAGTGTAGCCGAGTACTCCCTTGAGTTCGCCTTCTGCAGCTTCCTTCATGGCAGCGCAGATAGCTTCCTTTGTAGCGGGCTTCTCGAGCACGCAGGTGAGGTCAACTACAGATACGTCGAGGGTCGGAACACGCATCGAGATACCGGTGAGCTTACCGTTGAGTTCGGGGATAACCTTGCCTACAGCCTTGGCAGCACCTGTGGAAGAGGGGATGATGTTGCCGGAAGCGGCACGGCCACCGCGCCAGTCCTTCATGGAGGGGCCGTCTACGGTCTTCTGAGTTGCGGTAGTGGAGTGAACGGTAGTCATGAGGCCTTCCTTGAGACCGAACTTGTCGTTGAGCACCTTAGCGATGGGAGCGAGACAGTTGGTGGTGCAGGAAGCGTTGGATACGAACTGAGTGCCCTTCACGTATGCGTCCTGGTTTACGCCGCATACGAACATGGGGGTGTCGTCTTTCGAAGGAGCGGACATAACCACGTATTTAGCGCCGGCATCGATGTGGCCCTGAGCCTTTTCCTTGGTGAGGAAGAGACCTGTAGACTCAACTACATATTCAGCACCCTTCTCGCCCCAGCCGATTTCCTTCGGGTCGCGGCAAGCGGAAACCTTGATTTCCTTACCGTTCACGATAAGAAGGCTCTTTTCGAGATCGTAGTCTACAGTGCCGTCAAATTTGCCGTGCATTGTGTCATACTTCAGCATGTAGGCCATGTAGTCTACGGGGAGAAGGTCGTTGATAGCAACTACCTCGATGTCGTCACGCTTTGTGGAAGCGCGGAAAACGAAACGACCGATACGGCCGAAACCGTTAATACCAATCTTTGTCATAATTACCTAATTGTTTAACTTTATTGGGTTAAATTCTTTTATTGCCTGTAAAACTGTAAGTTATCCTTTGATCAGGATTGTTTGATCTGATATGGACACGCCTTTTGGGGTTTTACAGTGCAAAGATAACAAAATATTTTCGTTCAACCATCTATATTTTCGCTTTTTTTAAACTAAATGACAAAAATAATTGTTAATTTTGCACACACGATTTGTGTGTATCAGTCTCCGCTATAAACTGTAACACTAAATAAAAAAGAAAAAATGGGAAAATTTTTATCTGATTTCAAGGAGTTCGCCATGAAAGGCAACGTGATCGACATGGCTGTCGGTGTGATCATAGGCGGTGCTTTCGGCAAGATAGTATCTTCACTTGTCAATGACATCATCATGCCCCTTGTGACGCTCTGCACCGGCGGAGACGGCTACCGCAACCTGAAATACGTGATTCGTGAAGGGTCTGCCGCCACGGCCGACGGAGTGGCCGCCATGGAGGAAGTAGCCATCAATTATGGCACGTTCATCATGAATATCGTCGATTTCTTCATCATCGCCCTCTCCATCTTCGTCGCCCTCCGCGTCATCATGAAGTTCAAGAAGAAAGAAGAGGAGGCGCCCGCCGCTCCCGCCGAGCCTACGGCTGAAGAGAAACTCCTCACCGAAATACGCGACATCCTCAAGAATCAGGAAAAATAAACTTTTTAAGTTGTCATCGCTGTCATCGTTGTCGGCGTTGTCATCGCTCAGGAGAGGCGGATTTCCGATATCCCGCACTCCCCGGAATTCGATGGCGACCATGATAACGATGACAACGCATTAAATATCAACAATGGACAAGAAATTCAAACGAACGCTTATCACATCGGCTCTCCCCTACGCCAACGGCCCTGTCCACATAGGCCATCTCGCCGGCGTCTATGTCCCGGCCGACATCTACGCGAGATATCTCCGGCTGAAAGGCGAGGAGGTATTCTTCGTGGGCGGCAGCGACGAGCACGGGGTGCCCATCACCATCAAGGCCAAGAAAGAGGGCGTCACGCCCCAGGACATCGTAGACCGCTACCACAACATCATCAAGGACTCTTTCGAGGAGTTCGGAATATCTTTCGACGTCTACGGACGCACCACTTCGGAGACACACCGCAAGACGGCATCAGACTTCTTCCGCCGCCTCTACGACAAGGGGGAATTTCTCGAGAAAACCTCCATGCAGCTCTACGACGAGGAAGCCGGACAGTTTCTTGCCGACCGCTACGTGACCGGCACATGCCCCCATTGCGGCAACGAGAAGGCCTACGGCGACCAGTGCGAGAAATGCGGAACGTCGCTCAACGCCACAGACCTCATCGACCCCAGATCGGCACTCACAGGCTCAAAGCCAGTGCTCAGGGAGACTTTCCACTGGTTTCTGCCGCTCGACAAGTGGGAGCCCCGTCTGCGCGAGTGGATTCTCGAGCAGCACAAGGAGTGGAAGCCCAACGTCTACGGCCAGTGCAAGTCATGGCTTGATCTCGGTCTGCAGCCCAGGGCTGTGAGCCGCGACCTCGACTGGGGAATCCCCGTCCCCGTGGAGGGAGCAGAGGGAAAGGTGCTCTACGTATGGTTTGACGCTCCGATCGGATATATCTCCAACACCATCGAGGCCCTCGGCGACGGATGGGAAAAATGGTGGAAAGACCCCGAGACAAGGATGCTGCATTTCATCGGCAAGGACAATATCGTATTCCACTGCATCGTGTTCCCCTCGATGCTCATGGCCGACGGCTCCTTCAATCTCCCCGACAATGTGCCGGCCAATGAATTTCTCAACCTCGAGAACGACAAGATCTCGACGTCCCAGAACTGGGCCGTATGGCTTCACGAATATCTCAAGGAACTCCCCGGCAAGCAGGACACCCTGCGCTACGTGCTCACGGCCAATGCCCCGGAGACGAAAGACAATAACTTCACTTGGAAAGACTTCCAGGCCCGCAACAACAACGAGCTCGTGGCCATCCTCGGCAATTTCATCAACCGCGCCGTGGTGCTCACCCATAAATATTTCGACGGCAAGGTGCCTGAGGCAAAGCTACTCGAGACGGCAGACACCCGCCTCATGGAGGAGATAGCCGCGTTCAAGGGTGAGATGACCGAGGCCCTCGACACGTTCCACTTCCGCGAGGCCCTGCGCGTGGCGATGGACATGGCCCGCGCCGGCAACAAGTATCTGCAGGAGACGGAGCCCTGGAAAGTGGCCAAGACCGACATGGAGCGCACGGGCACGATCCTCAACATTGCGCTGCAGACATGCGCCAACCTCGCCATCGCCTTCGAGCCTTTCCTCCCATTCATGGCAGCGAAACTGCTGAAGATGCTCCGCATGGATCAGATCTCATGGGATATGCTCGGACGCTTCGACCTTATCGCTGCCGGCACCGTGATCGGACAGCCCGAACTCCTCTTCGAGAAGATCGAGGATGCAGTGGTGGAGGCGCAGGTGCAGAAACTCAAGGACGCGAAGGAGAAGAACAGACTCGCCGCATGGAAGCCGGCCGAAGTGAAACCCTGCGTGGACTTCGAGACTTTCGAGAAAATCGATATCCGCGTCGGGAAAGTGCTGGAATGCTCCAAAGTGAAGAAATCGAAGAAGCTGCTGCAGTTCCTCATCGACGACGGAATGGAGAAGCGCACCATCCTCAGCGGCATAGCCGAGAGTTATGAAGATCCGTCGGTGCTCGTAGGCAAGGAGATCTGCTTCGTAGCCAACTTCGAGCCCCGCAAGATGATGGGCATCGAGAGTCAGGGCATGATACTCTCGGCCGTGAATCCCGACGGCCGGCTCACAGTGATATCTCCCTCGGCCGAAGTGGCTCCCGGCGCTTCGGTGGGCTGAGAATTTAGAAATATACACCTTATCCAATGAAAAAAGTCAGGTCGAAGCCTGACTTTTTTCATATCGTATAAAATACGATATATAAGATATATAATGTCAAATATCAGATATTCACTGCAAGATATTTGCAGTATAGGGGTGATAATTAACATTTTTTAAGGCCTGAAATTTGCCGCACGGCTTTAATTGCGTTACCTTTGCAGTATCTTAATTGAGAATCAACTGAAAACTCTTTGTTACTGTGGCGAACTTCAGTTCGCCAATCCAAAAACTGAAACTGAAAACTAAAGATATGGCAAAGAAAGCAGCAGCTACAGGCAAGAAGGCCACTACCGGCCGCATCGCCGACATGGAGGAAAAGCGCAAGGCGCTAAATATGGCTATGGCCCACCTCGAGAAAGACTTCGGAGCGGGCGCCATCATGCGCCTCGGCGACGAATCGGTGCAGGATGTGGAAGTGATACCCACCGGCTCGATAGGACTTGACTACGCACTCGGAGTGGGAGGCCTCCCCCGCGGCCGCATCACCGAGATCTACGGCCCCGAGTCGTCCGGAAAGACCACTCTCGCCATCCACGTGATAGCCGAGGCCCAGAAGATGGGCGGCATCTGCGCCATCGTAGACGCGGAGCACGCGTTCGACCGCTTCTATGCCGAGAAACTCGGCGTAGACGTCAATAATCTATGGATAGCGCAGCCCGACAACGGCGAGCAGGCCCTCGACATAGCCGAGCAGCTTATCAACTCCGGCGCCATCGACGTGCTCGTGGTAGACTCCGTGGCGGCCCTCACCCCGAAGGCCGAGATAGAAGGCGAGATGGGCGACAAGAACGTAGGCCTTCACGCACGCCTCATGAGCCAGGCCATGCGCAAGCTCACCGGCTCGATCTCGAAGACGCGCACATGCTGCATCTTCATCAACCAGATACGCGAGAAGATAGGCCTCATGTTCGGCAACCCCGAGACCACCACCGGCGGCAACGCGCTGAAATTCTACAGCTCAGTGCGCCTCGAGATTCGCGCCAGCGGCTTCATCAAAGACGGCGAGCAGGCCATCGGACGCACTGCGAAGGTGAAGGTGGTGAAAAACAAAGTGGCGCCTCCCTTCATGAAGGCCGAATTCGAGCTAATGTTTGGAGAAGGCATCTCGCGCGTGGGCGAGATCGTAGACCTCGGCACTTCCACCGGCGTCATCAACAAGTCGGGCGCATGGTTCAGCTACAACGGCAACAAGCTCGGACAGGGCCGTGACGCCGTGAAGCGCGTGCTTAAAGAGAAGCCCGAACTGGCCGAGGAACTGGCTGAGAAGATCATGGACAAGCTCAACGAGAGCCGCGACTCGCGCCGCCCGGTGGGCAATCCCTTCCTGCCGGGTCAGGACAATGTGGTGGTGGAGAGCGACGACATGAGCATCGCCGCCGAGCCGACACCCGATTCGGCCGAAGACCTCTTCGGCGACGACTTCGAACTGTAATCCTGTTCTCACCTGCGACAGGACATGGCAACACTGAGGCAGCCGCATGATTCGGCTGCCTCAGTTATATCACCCGTAATGATATCCCTCATTCATCATACGATGGATTAGGGATTTTTTATACTGATATGAAGCCTTAATGATAAAAAATGAAGTTTTTTTGTTTTATTCCCAAATTATTTATAACTTTGCGGTTGCAGACCTCCTTGCAGAAGCCCCGGTCCGGTGTCAAAGTGGGTGGGACTGTCTCGATGCTGTATTGTCGGCATCGGATGAGACATAATTTTGAAAGCGTTTATCCGCGCTGATTCTTGACCATCTTAAATGTCTCGCAAACTTTTAGTCAAAGTCAAGGATTGAGCAACGGTAGATGCCCGTGGATATGTGATTATCATGCATTCGGCACGATATTTCGGGAGAAATATAGCCGGACACATTGATTGCATATACAGGCGTGGGCTTCTGCGTTGCCGTCCGACTTTGACAGGGCAATGCGAGAAGCCTAAGATGGTAGGACGGCAACAGATACAGATTCCTGCGCTTTTTCATTTTTCCACCTAACGCCAACGAGGGGAAGACCGCGGCCATTACTATTATTATGAGCAATTAGATGCATGCGATTCGATTTCTAAATTTATCTTCAAACCTCATTTTCATATCAGTTGTAAATAAACATGCATAAATACGGAGTGAGTTCACACTTCCGGAAATTAATTTATAGGAATTGTGCTGATTTGCGTACTTTATCAGATTTATCAATCTTTATGAATATGAAAGGATAAATTTATACTTAGAAGATTTGAATGATATTTCTTCTATGTTGCTTTGAAGTTTATAAATATTTTGGATATCTCGAAGATGTAAACAATAATTATTATCTTTCTTCAAAGCATAATTTTCATTTGGTCCATATTAATTAATTATAACTTAATGGGCTAATAAATAATTCAAATACAATACGTATGAAAAAAGTATTACTATTATTGATTATGGCACTCCAAAGCATGCTGATGAGTGCCGATACCTGGAACTATATCGGGCAAGGTACATGGGAAGATCCATTTTGGACGAATGGTGGATCTCCGCTGGTTCAAACGGTCGATGTCGAAGAGAGCAAGCAAACTGCTGGTGTATATAGGGTGAAATTCCTTTGGGATAATACATATACAACCATCCATTGTGAAAAGCCAAACAAAGTATATGTCAAGTCATATACACACGCAATCTCCGAAGGAAATACCAGGACAGTTGAGCAAATATGTGTTGAAAATGGTTGGACAGAATCTTATTATGGGACTTTCAATGGCGAATGTGCAACTATTCCTGGTGATGCATTTATGTATCGTAAGGGATCTGCTTCACAATGGTATAAATGTGATAGCAAGAGAAAATGCGTATTTACACTTCCGCGATTAGAGGAGGGTGTATATATGGGAATTATTTCCTTTAAGAATAATATTGACTATAAGCCTATCTCTATTTTGACTTCTGCTACAAAAGATAATTTCACATCTTTTG
>CAMWXO010000024.1 GCA_947178245.1 uncultured Porphyromonadaceae bacterium | reverse complement strand
ACAGTTGCTTGATTATCTCCACCGAGCAGACCTTATTCTTTTTATAATACGGAATGCCGGTGGTATTGGGAGCGAATGCCGTAAGCTTGTCACCGAGAATGTCATCTACGGAAGGAACGCGCACATTCAAAGGTTCGCCCTCAATTTCAATGAACGGACTGACGATGGGGATTTCAAGTGTATTCTGATAATGGCAGTCCTCATAAAGCACATCAAGAAGGATATATCCTTCTTTTTCCACTCTATCAGTGTATGCCAGCTGATAAAAGAACTTGGAGTGACTCTTTGGAATGTTCTTTCCGGGAGACTTGCGTTCCACAAGATCTATTTTTGTAAAACCATATTCCTTGAACCGTGAGAGATACTGTTCAATATCTGTGCCGGGAGGACATATTATGTCTATGTCTATGCTGAGACGGTTGGTGACACCTCCTAATAGGAGCATCGTCGCCGTCCCTCCCTTGAAGTGGAACGGACACCCTGACTTTACGAGCATTTCGAGTAACGAGAGCGCACGAACCACTTTTTCTATAAGTTGTGTATCCCTATAGTTCAGCTTTTGGGCGACATGTTCGCACCATTCTTTAGTGTAACATTCCTGTTTAATCATGATCAGTTATCATGTGTAAGATAAGATTGCATTTTCTCCCGTATTCCACGACGTGAGGCATACCGCAGCATCTTGGGGGTGTTCAATTGGTAAAGTGATCGGGCATTGTCCATTATATAGGAAGCCTCCACACCTTGAAGGCAATAAAAATCAGGATCTGCATTTATATCCACCAACAACTTTTCCAATGTCGGCATATAAATACCTTCGATTTTTTTTAGAGGGGATTCAGTAACAAGAGGTTTTACTATTACACAATGTTCTGACAAGTCCACGTAATTGCACATGAATTCACTATCGGGCTTGTGGTAAACCTTTATCTTTTTATCAATCAAAGAATGAAACACTACCTCGGAAGCCTCTTTTGTCACCTCGACATAAAGAGCGTTGTTTGCTGAAAGATGGTGTTGCAAGGAAGTAATGTCATGACCCGAATAGACGGCAACATCAATCAAGGGAAAGTCAGAGGAAATATCCTCATATAACTGTTTCAATTCATCGGTAAGTATCGGGGCAAATTCTTTTTTTACAAAAGCTCCGTAAAGTCCGCGTGACAAACGGGACAGTTTATTTTGCATTATCAGTTTCTTTATATGCCACAATATTCCGGAATCGGAAATCACTTCCCGACTACGTACATAATCAGACAGTTCACATAGCGTGAAGCTATTGCGACTGCCTGCGAAATTCAATATCATATCTGTCGTACTCATCCTATTTCTTTTATTCAGTGCAAAGATAGCTTAATTTCGGCAATAAATCAAGTTTATTGCCGAAATTAAGTGTTCTGCAGCTATTATCTTCGGAGTGGGCAACGCGGCGCATACCAAAGATGTCGCACACGATGCTCCTACATTTACGCCGCAAATCAATTGGAAAATAGGGATGTGGTGTGCCGCGTCTTCAAGGATGTAAAATACGGTGTGCCGGGAATGCGGCTTATTCCATTTAACATATTTTAATTCCGGTATAAATTTAGTCGCAAATGCGATATTTTTTATACCGCAAAGATAATATATTTTTAATTACTAACCAAATAAATGGTGGATAATTATTTTTATGACTTAAGTTTCGTATGCTCAACTTAAATTGGTTTAAAGAGGTTTAATGAGTTTAGACGGTTTAAAGAGTTCAGTTGGACTTTAAGCATCCTAAACTATCTAAACCATTAAAACCACAACTTGAGCTTGCGAAAGTTGAATTATAGTCTTCCGGGAGGGAATTATCTTTTTTCGAGGCCAGTGGGGAGGTTGAAGGTGACGTTGCGGAAGGTGAAATCTTCGGCGTTGTTGATGACGGCTCCTCGGCGCGCCGTGAAAGTGCAGTCCGAAATGTCCACGTTTCTCACGGGCATCTCGGGAAGCCCCTTGCAGAGGATTGCCGTGCCCGCATCGCGGCATATAACGTTGCTTATGTGGAATCCGTCGAAGCGCGGTGTGTCGGGAGTCACCGGAGCGGCTGCGGCCTTCTCTCCGTCGCCCACTTTCTCCTGATAGAACGAATCGAAGAGTATCGCTTCGTCGGCTATGTCGCACATCACTACCGAATCTACATATATATCTGTCATAAGGCCTCCGCGGTCGCGCCCGCTCTTGAAGCGGAGACCCGTGTCGGTGTCGATCATGCGGCAACGGCGCACCATGATGCGCTCCATGCCGCCGGCGTTGTCGCTGCCGATCACGAATCCACCGTGTCCGTGAAATACGGTGCAGTCCTCGATCACAATGCCGCTGCAGGGGCCACGGTGGCGCCCCGTGTCGCCGATACCGCTCTTGAGGCAGATGGCGTCGTCGCCGCAATCTACCGAGCAGCGCGTCAAGAGCGCGTTGCGGCACGATGAGAGATCGATTCCGTCGCCGTTCTGAGCATTCCAGGGGCATCGCACCGTGATGCCGTCGAGCACGAAATCGTGGCTCATCACTATATTGACGTGAAACGAGGGTGAATTCTGCACCACCACGTCCTTTATAAGGAAGCGCTCGCACTCAGTGACGCGGATAAGACGTGCGCGCTTTGTCTCTATCGAATCGGAAGGGTCGGTGAGTGTCGGATAGTAGACGTCTGAGCCATAGAGCGAGCTCTCCTTCAGATTGAGCCGCTGCAGTTTCTTCCATTCTGCGTCGCTCACCTTAAACCGCTTGTAGGGGCGCCAGTATTCTCCGTTTCCGTCGAGCACTCCGCTGCCAGTGATGGCGAAGTTGGATATGCCGTTGGCAAACACCGGGGGCTGCCTCATAGTGCCGGAAGTGCCACGGTCGGCCGGAATCACCGGAAAGAGGCTTTTGTCCGGACTGAAAAGAACGATGGCATCTTTCTCAAGATGGAGCTCGGTGTTGGAGCGCATCACGATAGGGCCCGTAAGCCATACCCCTGCCGGCACCGTGAGGCGTCCGCCCCCTTTGGCCGCGAGATGTGAGAGAGCCCTGTCAAACGCTTCGGTATTGAGCGTTATTCCGTCGCCCTTGCCGCCGAAGTCGGTAAGGCTCACGTTGAGCTGCGGTATCTCGGGAAGGGCCGGAGCTTCAGCCTCAAACGGCAGAGACCGGAATGCCCCCGCATAGTCGTCGGCCTTGATGCAGAAGGCAAGAATCAGAAATAGGGTGAAGAATACGTTTCTCATGGCTGAAGGTCGAATAATTTGAGTGTGAATGTCAGAATGGATATCCTATCGAGAAGTGGAATGAGGAATCGCGGTGCCAGTTGGGATCGACGAGCGGCCAGGGCCGTGCGCCCATCGCGGGGTTGTGAGCCTTCATGCCCACATCCATGCGCACAAGGAAATAATCGAAATCCAGACGTATGCCGAGTCCGTAGGCCGCTGCAAACTGTTTGTAGAATTCATTGAATCGGAACACTCCCCCCTGCTGATAAGGATAGTCGCGGATAGTCCAGATGTTGCCAATGTCTACAAAGGTGCCCAATTCTATCACCCAGAAAAGTTTGGCACGGTATTCCGCGCTCGTGATTATGCGCACGTCGCCACACTGGTTGATGAAGTCGCTCACCGAGTTCTTCCCCGGATAGGCCCCCGGGCCCAGGGTGCGAACGTCCCACCCCCTCACTCCGTTGGCGCCTCCGCCGTAGAAGCGCTTCTCGAAGGGGAGCACTTCCGAGTTGCCGTAGGGCACTCCCACGCCCAGACCGGCACGCAGCGCCAGCGAATTTCTCTCGTCGAAGCGGTGCAGGAAAGCGTAGTCGGCCTCCAGTTTGAAATATTGCGAGTAGTGTATTCCGAAAATTTTGTAGGGATCAGAGTGGAAATTGCTCCGGTGGGCGAAGATGCTCGACAGGGCAAAGAGAAGATTGCCGGCTATCTCGGCATTGAAGCGCACGTTGTAGATGTTTCGTTGCATCGTCTTCATCCATGGCATCACCTGGCGTTTGTTGCTGTGATACCATCGCCATCCCATCCTCATGATGAAGTGGTCTTCATAACTGTAGCGGAGCAGCGGATTGTCTGGGGCAATCTGATTGATGAAATCGTTGGTGGACGCCGGCAGATACACATAGTTTATGTCGATCGGCGTGAAAGTATGCCGGTTGTTTTTGCGCGAGTCCACCCATTTGTAGCTCCAGCCGGCGGTGGATATCACCCTTGTATATTCCGGACGCTCCTGATAATTCATCGAGAAGTTCACTTCTGTCGAGGCCTGTATCTTGCGCCTGATGTGCCTCGGGATCGGCGCCTTGAATTCCGGCATCGAAAGTCCGAGGTCTAATGAATATTCCATATATCGGTTGTTGAGCAACCCTTCGAGATTGCCCGAAAGCGATTCATAACTGCCTCTGGCTTTAGCCGTGAATGTTTCCGATCCTTTCCCGATGTTGCGGTGGGAATATGTCATGCCTACGGCCACGCCGAGATCTCCTTCGGAGTTGGTGCCCTCGAGTTCCACACTTGCCGTCTGCGACTTTCCGGGTGTCAGCATCACGTAGGCGTCGAGCAGCCCCTCGTCGGCGATATGTCCGGCCGGAACGAAAGTGATATTGATGAATTTCAATATCTCGAGGCGGGTGAAGGCCCGATAGGTGCGATCCACGTCTTTTTGTGAGAAAAGCGCTCCCGGAGTGAGATAGCAGTTGTCGGCCACCACCGAAGGCCGGAGATAACGCGAGTCGCCGTAGATTATTTCCAGGCCGTGATAGAACACGCTGTCAGAAATCTGCGATCTTTCGGGGCTGTCGCGGTCGATGGCCCCTGCATCGGCTATCACCGTCACCTTGCGCAGCACATATCGGGAATAAGACTCGTCGTCGCGTGTGTCGGGCCTTCCCGGGGGAGCGCTCACTTTCATCAGGAGTTCCACGTCGGGACTCCCCTCGGTGGTGTCGGCCACGAAAGTGACGTATTCTTTCGAGAAGTGGTAATAGCCCGCGTTGCGGAGCGCGTCGGTCACCACGGTGCGCTGGGTGTCGAGCGCGTCGCGCGAGAGCGGCACCCCCGGAGCCACCACGAACTTCGCGCTGTCGGCCATCACTATCTTCTCCACAAGCGAATCTGGAAACTCATACAGCACTTCCGATATCATCTTCTTCGGCCCGGGCGAGAGATGATAGGTGAGGGCGATCTTCTTCTTGTCGTGATCCACCACGGAATCGATGCCTACCGAAGAGTTGAAGAAGCCTTTGTTGGCGAGATATTGCGAGAGCTGGGCGGCGCTTGCTTCGGCAAGTTCCGGATCGTAGATCACCGGTGCCTCGCCGAGTTTCCGCATCCAGCGGTTCCACCAGTTGGTGGAATCATTGCCGCTCATGTTGTAGAACCCGAGCCTGAACTTGATGCTCCACAGCATCTTGTGGTTCGGGGCCTGGCGCAGATACGACTGCAGTTCGGTGGCGTCGAGGCGCTCGCCGTGAGCCGTGGAGTCTACCCGGATATCCACCTTGTCGAGCAGAAGGCTTCCGTCGGGCACATGCTTGCTCGACGAGCATGATCCCAGAAGAAGGACGCACGCTGCCGAAATCAACGAAATCAGCCATGATTTCGTTGATTTCCACCTGTTGAATCTCCGGCATATCGAAAACATTCTGCAAAGTTAATGAAAATTCCCGATTTTTCATTAATTTTGCGATATGGAAGCGACAAACCTATCTGAAATGCCCCCCTCGTTCACGCTCTCGCAGTTTTCGAGCTATGTCACGGGTGCGATAGCTCGTGATCCTGTGCTTCGCGGCGCATGGGTCACGGCTGAAATCTCAGACTTGTCCGTAAGCGGCGGACACTGCTACCTGACTCTTATCGAGAAAGACCCGTCGGGCACCACCATAGCCCGCATGAGGGCCACGATATGGGCCAACCGCTTCGCTTATCTTCGCCGGAGATTTCTTGATGCCACCGGGCGTGAATTATCCAACGGCATGAAGGTCATGCTCTACGGAAGCGCAAATCATCATCCGGCCTACGGACTCTCGTTCAATGTAGTGGAAATCGACCCCTCCTATACCGTGGGCGACCTCGAGCGCATCAGGCAGGAGATACTTGTCGCTCTCCGCCGCGAGGGAATAATTGACCGTAACAAGCGGATACCTGTCAATCTGCCTCCCCAGCGCATCGCCATAATATCATCCGAGAAAGCAGCCGGCTACGGCGATTTTATCAGCCAGCTCGAACACAACTCGGCAGGGGCCGTATTCTATACTCTCCTTTTCCCGGCCACCATGCAGGGAGAGCGCACTGCTTCCACCGTGATCGAAGCGCTCGACCTGGTGGAGCTGACGTCGTCGATTGTGGGCTGGGACTGTGTGGCCATAATCAGGGGAGGCGGCGCCACCACCGACATGAACGGCTTCGACAATCTCGAGCTGGCGCGCCGCGTAGCCACTTTCCCCATTCCCGTAGCTGTGGGTATAGGCCATGAGCGAGACCGCTGCGTGCTCGATGAGATCGCCTGCATACGCTGTAAGACTCCGACTGCTGTGGCCGCGTGGCTCTCCGATACCGCAGCCATGGAGTGGCAGCGGGCCGCCGATCTTGCCCAGCGTGCAGCGACATACTCCACTCAGCGCCTGAAGGGGGAGGAGATACGCCTGCATCAGCTCACTTCGCGCCTGCCGCTCGCAGCAGGTGAATCCATAGCCGCCGCGCGCACGCGTCTTGAGGGAATCGCTACCACGCTAAGGCTTTCGGCACTCTCGCGCATCGAGAAAGAAACCTCCCGAATTGACAGCATCGGGAAACTCGTTGCAGTGCTCAGCCCTACGGCCACCCTCAGGCGCGGATACACCATCACGCGCGCAGGCGGAAAAGCCATCTACGGCTTCGCTGCCGTGAGGCCGGGTGAAATTCTGGAGACTGTCACAGCCGAAGGCTCTATTTTCTCGAAGGTTGAAACCGTGGAGGGGGATGAAGTTGTTGATATTAGAAAGGAAACCGAAAAATGAAGAAACTCATCATATTTGACCTCGACGGCACGCTGCTCGACACTATAGCCGACCTCGGCACCGCCTGCAACCATGCTCTCGAGGCGAAAGGTTATCATAAGCATCCCATCGCCGCCTACCCTTATATGGTGGGAAACGGTGTGAGGAAACTGATGGAGCGCGCGCAGCCCGATGCCACACCCGAAGAGATCGACGAGCTGCTGGTGCTCTTCCGTGAATACTACGACGAGCACTGCACCGATCTCACGAAGCCTTATCCGGGAGTACCGGAACTTCTCGGCGAGCTCACGGCCAATGGAGTGGCGCTGGCCGTGGCCACCAACAAATACCAGTCGGCGGCCCGCAAGATCATAGGGCACTTCTTTCCCGACATTCCGTTTGTGGCCGTGATGGGTCAGGTCGACGACCGCCCTGTCAAGCCCGACCCCAGTATAGATTTCGCCGTGCTGCTCGAGCATCCCACTCCCAAGAAAGATACCCTCCATGTGGGCGACTCTGCCGTAGACATAGAGACGGCGCGGCGCGCTTGTATTGACTCAGTGGGCGTGACATGGGGATTCCGACCTATCACCGAACTCCGCAGGGCTTACGCCGACCACATAGTGTGCAGCCCTGCCGACGTACTCAAACTCGCACTCAAAGATGACTGAAGAATCCTCACTCACGGCTGCCGAATCTCAGCGCTTCACTCTGCGCAAGAGCGCGAAGTTGCGCCATCGCACTCTGGTCAATGACCTTTTCCGGAAGGGAAAATCAGTCTATGCCGGTCCGCTGCGCGTCACATTCCGCACGCTTTCGGCCGAGGAGCTTGCCGCTTCATTCCGCACGGGAGTGCCTGATCTGACGGGCCCGGTGCAGATGATGATCACCGTGCCGAAAAAGAAGCGCCGCCATGCAGTAGACAGAGTGCTGATGCGCCGCCGCATACGCGAGGCTTTCCGCCTGCAGTGGCACGTACTGCGCCGTCAGATCGCCGACGACCCTGAAGTCAGGACTCTCTCGCTCGGCTTTGTATATCTCCTCTCCGAGAATATACCTCAGGCAGAGGTCTCGGAAGCGATGGCTCAGGCACTCGCAAAAATCAGGAAAAAACTCGGAGCCCCGGTTGAGGGCGCCGCTAACGTCTGATATGGTATGAATCCGCTGAAGTCTTTGATGATCATGATGATACGGTTCTATCAATATGCAATATCACCCCATACGCCTCCAAGTTGCCGGTTCACTCCCACGTGCAGCCAGTATGCAGTAGAGGCCATCTCACGCCACGGTGCCCTGAAAGGGGGCTGGCTTGCCCTGAAGAGAATAGCGCGCTGCCATCCCTGGGGCGGCTCGGGCTACGACCCGGTGCCCTGAAATTTTTTAATCATTCAGACTTTTCCCTGTCACTATGGACTTCACTCCGATAGCACGATATATATTTTCCTCCCGGGCGCGCCGCACGGCCTCCTGGGGCGACCGCGTGGAAGAACTCCAGCGCGTACAGCTCGACTGGCTCCTTAAAAAGGCTGCCGATACGGAAACGGGCAAGGCCTACGGATTTCACGATCTGCTCTCCTCGGCCGACACCGCGGCGTCTTATCGAAGCACCCTTCCGCTCGTCAGCTACGACGATATCCGCCCTCAGGCTATGCGTATGGTGGAGGGTGAGAAAGATATTCTCTGGCCGGGACGGTGCCGCAGGTTTGCACAAAGCAGCGGTACGAGCGGCGGCAAATCGAAATTCGTTCCCATCACTGACGACTGCCTGCGTCGCAATCATTATCCCGGCACGTCTGACGTGGTGGCCCATTATCTGCAGATGAATCCGAAAAGCAGGATATTCTCGGGCAAAAGCCTGATTCTCGGAGGCAGTTTCGCAAATGAGCTCAACCTGCATTCAGATGTGAAAGTGGGCGACCTGAGCGCGACTCTTATCGACCGTATGCCTAAACTTGCCGATATGGTGAGGGTGCCCGATAAGAAGATAGCCCTCATGGAAGACTGGAGCGAGAAGCTTCCCGCTCTCTCGAAGGCCGCGAGCCGCGCCAACATAACGAATATATCGGGAGTGCCGTCATGGTTTCTGACGGTGCTGAAGGAAGTGTGCGCTATCACGGGGCGCGATAAGATATCGGATGTGTGGCCCGACCTTGAGGTCTTCTTCCACGGCGGCATAGATTTCCGCCCTTACAGGAAGGAATACGAAGCACTGACCGACCCCGCTAAAATGCACTTCATGGAGACCTACAATGCCTCAGAGGGCTTCTTCGCCTTCCAGAATGACCCGGCCGATCCCGGAATGCTCCTGATTCTCGACGGCGCGGTATTCTATGAGTTCGAGCCGCTTGCCGGAGGCGAGCCGCTTGCTCCCTGGGAGGTGGAGGCCGGAAAAATCTATGAGCTTCTCATCTCGGGCAGCAACGGCCTCTGGCGCTACCGTCTGGGCGACACTGTCATGGTCACATCCGTCAATCCTTTGAAGATCAGGATTGCCGGACGCACCCGCAGTTTTATAAACGCTTTCGGTGAGGAAGTGATGGAAGACAATGCCAACCGCGCGATAGAGGCGGCTTGTGCCGCCACCGGCGCGAGCATCGCCAACTACACGGCGGGGCCGTTTTATGCCCACGACAATCGTCGCGGACATCATCAGTGGCTGATAGAATGGAGCCGGAAGCCCGAATCGATGGAGAAGTTCAGGGAGGTGCTCGACAGCGCTCTGCAGGACGTCAATTCCGACTATCAGGCAAAGCGCGCCCACACCATATTTCTCGATCCTCCCGAAGTGATCACGGCCACTCCGGGACTATTCGACCGTTGGCTCGCCACTCAGGGAAGCCGCAAGCTCGGAGGGCAGCGCAAGGTGCCGAGGCTGAGCAATACCCGCAAGCTGCTCGATTCACTGCTTGCAATGCAATAAGGCATCAGGACTGCTCCTCGGCGGCGAATTCCATCAGGTAAGCCTTGATGAACTCGTCGATCTCGCCGTCCATCACCGAGTTCACGTCAGAGGTCTGATAGTTGGTGCGGTGGTCTTTCACTCGGCGGTCGTCGAAGACGTAACTGCGTATCTGTGAGCCCCATTCGATTTTTTTCTTCCCGGCCTCTACCTTGGCCTGCTCTTCCAGTCGATGGTTCATCTCCTTCTCATAGAGTATGGAGCGCAGATGGCGGAGGGCGTTTTCCTTATTCTTGGGCTGGTCGCGGGTCTCGGTGTTCTCGATGAGGATTTCCTCTTCCTCGCCGGTGTAGGGATCTTTATACTGATAGCGCAGGCGCACGCCTGATTCCACCTTGTTCACGTTCTGGCCTCCGGCGCCTCCCGAGCGGAAAGTGTCCCATGAGATGCGGGCCTGCTCCACATTGATCTCGATAGTGTCGTCTACAAGCGGGGTGACAAACACCGAAGCAAACGACGTCATGCGCTTGCCCTGAGCGTTGTAGGGGCTCACGCGCACCAGGCGGTGCACTCCGTTCTCGCTTTTGAGATAGCCGTAGGCGTAGTCGCCCTCGATATTGATTGTCACCGATTTAATGCCGGCGTCGTCTCCCTCGAGAAGCTGGGCTATCGAAGTCTTGTAGCCGTGGCGTTCGGCATATCTGAGATAAAGGCGCATCAGCATCTGGGCCCAGTCCTGACTCTCCGTGCCGCCGGCTCCGGAGTTGATCTTCAACACCACTCCGAGCTTGTCTTCCTCGCGTCGGAGCATATTGCGCAGTTCAAGGCTCTCGATGTCTTTGGCCACCACCTCATATTGCTGGTCTACTTCCTCTTCGGTGACGAGTCCCTCCTTGATGAAGTCAAAGGCCAGGCGCAGTTCCTCCACCTGCTTCTCGAGCGCTTCGTAAGAATCGATCCAGAAGTGCAGATCCTTGATTTTCTTCATCTGGGCCTCGGCCTTCTCCCTGTCTTCCCAGAAGTCGGCCACGTGGGTTCGCAATTCCTCTTCCTCCACTTCGATCTTCTTGGAGTCGATGTCGAGATATCGTTTCAGGGCGGCGGTGCGTTCTTCCGCCTCCTTCAGTTGTTCCTGTGTTATCATCTTTATCAGCCTTTGTTTGCTTATTTCTTTTTCGCGCGCGCAGGGCGGCGTTTGGGAGCGGCATCCTGCTTCTCGATCAGTTGCTTCACGTCTTCGTAGGTCAGTGTCAGAGGATCGGTGCCTTTGGGTATCTTGTAGTTGATTTTTTTCTTCTCTCCCTCGGGGAGCAGTGTGAAATAGGGGCCGAAGCGGCCGTTGAGCACCTCTATTTCAGGGTGACCTTCGAATGTCTTGATGAATTTGTTGGCTTCATCGGCCCGTTTCTTCTCTATGAGGGCAATGGCCTCGTCGAGCGTGATGGAGAGCGGCGACATATCCTTCGGAATAGATACAAACACTGAATCGTGGCGTATATAGGGGCCGAATCTTCCCACCGCGGCCACAATCTTTTTATTCTCGAAGGTGCCCACCTCGCGCGGAAGTTCGAAAAGCTTGAGCACTTCCGGCAGTGTGATGGTCTGCACGCTCTGGTCGGGCTGCAGCGAGGCGAAAAGCGGTTTCTCTTCATCGGAGGCGTCTCCTATCTGAGCTATGGGCCCGAAGCGGCCGATCTTCACGTAGACGGGGCGCCCTGTCTTCGGGTCGGTGCCGAGTTCGCGTTCTCCCACCTTGTGCTCCATGCGCAGGGTGTTGATCTTCTCTATCTCGGGATGGAAGCCCTTGTAGAAATCAGCCATCTCTTTCTGCCAGGGAAGTTTACCTTCGGAGATGTCATCGAATTTTTCCTCGATTCTGGCTGTGAAGTTATAGTCGAGGATATCGGGAAAGAATTCGGTGAGGAAATCATTCACCACCATTCCCGTGTCTGTCGGGATTAGTTTCCCTTTCTCAGAGCCTGTGGAGAGTGTCTTTACAGTCTTGGCGATCTTGCCGTCTTTGAGCGTGAGCACGTCGAAATCACGCGGAGTGCCTTCCTTCTCGCCATGCTTCACGTATTCCCGCTGCTGTATGGTCGAGATCGTCGGGGCGTAGGTGGAAGGTCGGCCGATGCCCAGTTCCTCCATCTTTTTCACGAGCGACGCCTCCGAATATCGCGGAGGAGCCTGCGTGTAGTCTTCCGACGCTACGATTTCCTTTGCTTTCAGGGCGGTGCCTTCCGTCAGAGGCGGCAGCGACACGTCTTTTGCGCCCCCGGGCTGGTAGGCGTCGAGAAATCCTGCGAATTTCACCACTTCCCCCTCGGCCTTGAATACTCCGTGGGAAGTGTCTTCATGCGTCTTGCCGGTTTCCGGCTCGATAGCGATATCCACGGTGGTCTTCTCTATCTCTGCGTCTGCCATCTGCGACGCCACGGCCCGGCGCCATATAAGGTCGTAGAGCTTCTGCTCGCGTGCGTCGCCCTCGATGGTGCGGTGGCTGACGTAGGTGGGGCGGATGGCTTCGTGAGCCTCCTGCGCTCCTTTGGAACTGGTATGGTAATGGCGCACCTTCAGATAGCGGTCGCCATATTCGCTGCGTATCACTCCCGATATGTCTTTCAGCGCGAGTTCAGAAAGGTTGGTGGAGTCAGTACGCATGTAGGTGATGCGGCCGTCTTCATAAAGTTTCTGAGCTATGACCATAGTCTGGTTTACCGAGAATCCGAGCCGCCTCGACGCTTCCTGCTGCAGGGTGGAGGTGGTGAAGGGGGGATATGGCTGCCGGCGGGCCGGACGCACATTCACCTCCGCTATGCGGAATGATGCCCCGCTGCATTCCTGAAGCAGCGACATGGCCTCCTTCTCATCTGCCAGGCGGCGCGACAGGTCGGCTTTCAGGGGCACGCGGCTTCCCGGAACGGCAAATTGCCCCGAGACGCGGAAATAAGATTCCGGCGTGAAGGCGTCGATCTCTTTCTCGCGCTCGCAGATGAGGCGCACCGCAACGCTCTGAACCCTTCCGGCCGAAAGCGACGGACGTATCTTCTTCCACAGCACCGGGCTGAGCTCGAAGCCCACGATGCGGTCGAGCACGCGGCGTGCCTGCTGGGCGTTAACACGATCGATGTCGATGTCGCGCGGATTGGCGATTGCGTTCAGTATCGCGGGCTTCGTGATCTCGTGAAACACTATGCGCTTCGTATTGTCGGGCTTCAGTCCGAGCACTTCATAGAGGTGCCAGGCTATAGCCTCACCCTCGCGGTCTTCATCGGAAGCGAGCCATATCATGTCAGCCTTGCGTGCGGCTTCCTTGAGGCGCCGCACGGTATCTTTCTTGTCTGCCGGAATTTCGTATTCCGGCGTGAAGTCATGGTCGAAATCTATCGCTATCCCTTTTTTCTTCAGGTCGCGTATGTGGCCGTAGGATGAAAGGACTTGGTATCCTTTCCCTAAGAATTTCTCTATCGTCTTGGCTTTTGCAGGAGACTCTACTATTACCAGATTATTCATATTTCTGTGGTTCAGGCATTTTCTTTACGGGGGAGTCGGCTTGGCCCTCGGCCCGGAGAGAATGATGCCGCAAAATTAACATTTTTTATTCAGACACACAATATTCAACGCATTATTAATGTGTATTGTTGAAAAATTTGCTTTCAATTCATGCCTGCGATATGCCCGGTGGGAAGGAATCGCTTCGCGGAGGTGTCTCCTGATGCTGATTTATAGGTGATGGAATGGAAATATTGCCATTAAAATCGTTATAACATTATAAACCCATGACAATATGGCAAACAAACTTGTAGAAATGATTCGCCGTCAGGCGGAAAAATACGGCGACAGGGAGGCTTACCGCTTCTGCTGGCGCAAGCCCGGAGAGTGGCTCCCCACGAGCTGGGAGGAATTCAGGGTGCAGATAGATGTGGCTGCCAGGGCACTCGCGCGTCTCGGCGTGAAGGAAAAAGACAATATTGCGATTTGCTCCAACAATACGCCCCAGATCCTCATAACGGAGTTTGCCGGCTTCCGCAACCGTGCCGCCACGATTCCCCTCTATTCGAGCAGCAGCCAGAGCCAGTATGACTTTATCGTCAGCAACGGCGAGCCGCGTGTTCTCTTCGTAGGGGCGTCGGCCCAGTATGAACTGGCCTACGACTACTGGAAGCGTAATCCGGAGCAGATAGATAAGATCGTGATATACCGGGGCGACGGCATGGCCCGGCACGCCGACGATTCCGTCTCGATATTCTGGGATGAGTTCATACACCTCGGCGTGGATGCCGACGAGCCCACGTGCCTCCTCGTGGACCAGAGGAGCGATCGCGGGTTGCCCGACGATATCGCCACCCTCATCTACACTTCCGGCACCACCGGAGAGTCGAAAGGCGTCTGCATCAGTCACGCCAACTACGACGCCGCGATGGAGGCGCATCTGAAGTTTCTCACCAATGTCAATGACAAAGACCTGTCGATGGCGTTCCTCCCCATGAGCCATATCCTCGAGAAGGCCTGGAGCTTCTTCTGCCTCACGAAAGGAATCCGGATTGCCGTCAATGAGGATCCGCGCGAGATTCAGAAGACCATCCAGGAGGTGAATCCCAATATCATGACCTGCGTGCCGCGTTTCTGGGAGAAGGTGTATACGGCCGTCAAGGAGAAGATAGCCTCCATGAGCAAGATGCAGCAGATGATGGTGAGCCGTGCCGTGAGGGTCGGCTACCGGCGCAATCTCGGATTCAAACGCGAAGGGAAGCAGGTGCCGGCGGTGCTTGAGAATGAATATCGCTTCTGGGACAAACGGATATTCTCGAAAGTGAAGCATGCCATCGGCATTCCCAATCCCAATATGTTCCCTACGGCAGGCGCGCCGCTGAGCCCGCGCATCACCGAATTCCTGCGCTCGATAGGCATCGACATCAGGATAGGCTACGGTCTCAGCGAGACCACCGCCACAGTCTCTGCCTTCCCGCAGGAGGGCTATGAGATAGGTACCGTGGGGCGTCCGCTGCCGATGGTGAAGGTGAAGATCGCCGACGACGGGGAAATTCTCGTGAAAGGTGCCACAGTGACCTCCGGATATTACAAGAACCCCGAGGCCAACGCCAAGGCTTTTACCGACGACGGATGGTTTCGCACAGGCGATGCCGGCTATCTCAACGAATCGGGTGCCCTCGTGCTCACAGAGCGCCTGAAAGACCTCTTCAAGACTTCAAACGGAAAATATGTGGCTCCGCAGTTGCTCGAGAGCCGTCTTTCCGAGATCAAATATATCGACGAGGTGGCCGTGATAGGCGACGAGAAAAAGTTTGTCACCGCCCTCGTGGTTCCCAATAATGAGCAGCTCGAGGCGTGGGCGCAGACCAAGGGCATCGACACTTCAGACCGGGCTAAGTTTCTCGCGGACCCTGAGGTGAACGCGATGATCATGACCGAGATCGACGGGCTGCAGCAAGATCTGGCGGCTTACGAGCAGATAAAGAAAATCGCCCTTCTGCCGCGACATTTCTCGCTTGAGAAGGGTGAACTCACCAATACGCTGAAAG
>CAMWXO010000023.1 GCA_947178245.1 uncultured Porphyromonadaceae bacterium | reverse complement strand
GCCTTGTCTATCAGGTTCCGGCCGGCCGGCGGAACCGTGACTGAGGCTTCCACTCTTGTGGCTCGCATCGGCTTAGAGAAGCCGATTATTTAATGAGGGGTGCGTCATTGCCCTGCGCGGCAGTGAAGCTGAGATCAGACCCTTTAACTTGATCCGGATAATACCGGCGTAAGAAACATTAAACACATGAAGAAGACTTTTTCATGGAGCGCGGCCTTCATCTGCATGGCGGCGCTTCCTGCTTCGGCTGACGATGCCGGAGCCCGGGCTCCCTACGAGGCAGCCATCGACAGCACTTTGCGTCAGCTCGACGCCATAGAAGTAACTGCCAACCGTGCGGGAGCGAAGACCCCCGTGGCTTTCACCAACCTTTCAAGAAAAGAGATCAGTAAGAAAAACGACGGGAAAGACATCCCTTCGCTGCTTGAGATGACTCCCTCGATCGTCACCACAGGCGATGCCGGTGCCGGCATAGGCTACAGCAGCCTGCGCGTGAGAGGCACCGACGCCACGCGCATCAACATCACGGCCAACGGAGTGCCGATCAACGACAGCGAGAGCCACGCGGTGTGGTGGGTGAACATGCCCGACCTCGCGTCATCGCTCAACGACATCCAGATTCAGCGCGGTGCGGGAACTTCCACCAACGGAGCAGGCGCTTTCGGAGCCTCGATAAATATGCTCACTGATTATCCTTCTACCGAGCGCTCGGCCACCGTGAGCGCCTCTTACGGCTCTTACAATACCAACCGCCAGACAGTGAAGGTGGCATCCGGACTTTTCGGAGATCACTGGAGCGTGGACGCGCGGATCTCGCACATCGGCTCGGACGGATATATCGACCGTGCCTTCTCAAAACTCTGGAGCTATCAGGCCCAGCTCGCTTATATGGCGGAAAACACCACTCTGCGCCTGCTCGCTTTCGGCGGTAAGGAGACGACCTACATGGCATGGGATTACGCCTCGAAAGAGGATATGGAGAAATATGGCCGACGCTACAATCCTTCGGGTCAATACACCGATAAGGACGGAAACACTGCCTACTATCCCGACCAGTGCGACATATTCACGCAGCATCACTTCCAGTTGCTTTTCAATCAGTATATCGGCTCTGATCTGACGCTCAACGCCACACTCCACTACACATACGGGCTCGGCAACTATGACCAGTATAAGACAAACCGCACCCTGACCGAATACGGCCTCTCTCCTTTCACTGATGCCGACGGCACCGTCGTTAAGAAGTCAGACCTCATACGCCTGAAATACAACGACAACGACTTCGGCGGCGGTATGCTCAACCTGCGCTGGCAGAGAGACCGCCTCTCGATGGTGCTTGGCGGAGCGGCCAACTGGTTTCTGGGCAAGCACTATGGCTACGTGAAGTGGGTGAGGAACTATGTAGGGCCTATCGACCCGCTGCAGAAGTATTACGACAATACCGGCCGAAAATTCGACTCGAACGTGTTCCTTCGCGCCGACTATTCATTCGGAAGCGCCTTCTCGGCATACGCCGATCTGCAATACCGCCATATCAAATACACCATACGCGGCCATAGCGACAACTACGACTGGAATACCGGCGGCATGTCGCTTCTCGATGTGAACCGGCACTGGAACTTCTTCAATCCGAAACTCGGCTTATCTTATAACGAAGGGCCTCACCGCGCCTACGCCTCATGGAGCGTAGCCCACAAGGAGCCCGTGCGTGACAACTTCACCGACGGCGATCCGGCACACTATCCCGAGGCGGAACGCCTGTTTGACTATGAGGTCGGCTACAGCTTCACCAATAAGCTGTTCACTCTCGGGGCCGGACTCTACTACATGGACTACAAGAATCAGCTCGTGGTCACCGGCCAGCTCTCCGACACGGGCAACATGCTGAGCGTGAACGTGCCGAAGTCTTACCGCATGGGTGTGGAACTTCAGGGCGCCCTGCGTCCGGTGGAATGGTTTGACTGGCAGATCAACGCCACCCTCTCAAGAAACCGCATCAAGAACTTCACCGAGTATATATATGAGGATGAATGGACTAATCCCATCACTATCGACTGCGGCGACACCCCGATAGCCTTCTCGCCCGATTTTATACTGCACAATGCCTTCAACTTCAATGTGAAAGGATTCGAGGCCTCGCTCATGAGCAGGTATGTGTCGTCGCAATACATGAACAATGCCCGCTCCGCCGAGGCCAAGCTCGACTCCTACTTCGTGAGCGATCTCGGGCTGGCATATACCTTCAGGAAAATCAGCGGCATGAAGGAGCTCCGCGTCGGCATGACCATCTACAATATCTTCAACGAGAAATACTGCAACAACGGCTATGCCGGCGCAGGATATTATCTTGAGGACGGGAAGCCGGTGATCTATCGCTATGCCGGGTTCGCGGCTCAGGCCACTACCAATGTCCTCGCCACCGTAACACTCTCATTCTGATAGATATGGCCGAAATTCCGTGGAGCTCGTTGCTCGAAGTGTTGGGTTTCTCCGTGGGGATTCTCTATCTCTGGTGGGAATACCATGCCGACAGCCGGCTGTGGTATGCCTCGATGGTGATGCCCTGCATCTCCATGTGGCTCTATTTCAGCAAGGGCATCTACGCGGATTTCGGCCTGAACATCTATTATCTTCTGATTGCGGTCTACGGCTGGTGGAAATGGCGCAGCGGCGGCGACGCCGGGCATGAAGGCGGCGCGAAGAAGCAGTTGCCTGTCACCCATATTCCACTCCCGATGCTCGCAGCCGCAACGGGGGTGTTCCTCCTCATCTGGGCAGTGCTTTTCTTCGGGCTCGACAGCCTTACCGACAGCACCGTGCCGCTCGCCGACTCGTTCACTACGGCGCTCAGCATCGTGGCCACATGGATGCTGGCGCGGAAATATATCGAGCAGTGGATAGCCTGGATCATCGTCGATGCGGTCAGCGTAGGATTATATATATATAAAGGTATCTATTTCTACGCAGTGCTCTACGTAATCTATATCGTGATCGCTTTCTTCGGATATCGCAAGTGGAAGAGCCTCCTCCGGTCATGACGGATGGGGCGGTGCCGAAACCAAACGGGGGGCAGGAGTGTTAAGGTGTTAGAAGCATCACTTTCCACTCTAAAGTAATCATGAAAGCCCACGGTAAATACTACTGGAACATCGACCGCATCATGTGGCTCATCATCGGCACTGTCGTCACGGTGTCGGTCTTTTTGCTTATCTATCGTCTGCGCGACGCCCTTCTGCCATTTTTCGCCGCCTGCCTGATCGCCTACATGCTTCAGCCTCTGGTGGAGCTCAACAGGAAGTGGCTGCGCCTCAAGGGGAGGGTGCTGGCTTCGTTTCTCGCCCTTTTTGAGGTGTTGATAGTCGTGGGTGTGGTGGTCTGGCTCGCGGTGCCCACAATCACACGCGAACTCGACTCACTTAGCCGCATCCTGGCCGACATCTCGTCGGGAAAAAACCAACTGCCGCCTACCTACACCGCTATCGCCGGCTATATCGACCGCTACATAGCCCCGGGTCAGATCTCGGGCATCCTCTCCAATGCCAATATGGAGCAATGGCTCGGCAAGGGCATGACGCTGCTCGAGGAGTCGGCGTCGGTGATACTGCGCACCCTCAGCTGGCTGCTCATGCTGGTCTATATTCTCTTCATCCTTATCGATTATCCTGAGATAGCACGCGGATTCAAGCAGATCATACCCAAGCGCTACCGCAAGCAGGCGATGGTGGTGGTCAATGACATCCTCGTGTCGATGAACAAGTATTTCCGCGGTCAGGGCCTGGTGGCATTGGTGGCGATGGTGCTCTACACGATCGGCTTCATCATCGTGGGGCTTCCTCTCGCCGTGCCGATGGGCATGCTGGTGGGAGTGCTTTATATGATTCCCTATTTCCAGTATGTCACGATAGTGCCCGTGGCGGCTATATGTCTCATTTATTCGCTTGGCGGGGAAATGGTGTTTCTTCCCGCGTTTGGAAAGTGCATACTTGTCTATGTCTGCGTGCAGTGTATCTGCGACTATATTGTCACTCCCCACATCATGGGCAAGGAACTCGGCCTCAATCCGGCCATCATCCTGCTTTCGCTCGCCGTGTGGGGCTCGCTGCTCGGTATCCTCGGAATGATAATAGCCCTTCCGGTCACCGCCCTGATTATGACCTACTACCAGCTCTACATCTCAAACCGTGAATGAATCCCCGGCCTATTGATTGGAGCCCAGCACGAGAAGCACCAGCGACACGATAAGGATGCCCAGGTCTATGAGCTTTGACCGTATGTTCTTCTCATGCAGCACGATGACGCCGTAGAAGAACGGTATCAGTACGCTGCCGCGCCTTATCATGCTCACTATCGAAATCATCGAGCCCGTGACCGAGAGGGAATAGAAATAGGCCAGGTCAGCCCCGGTCAGGAAGACCGATATTCCCACTATGGCCCAGCTCCAGTGAAACGGGCTGCGCGCCCTGCGGCTCACACGCCTCAGTATCAACACCACTGCGCCCATCATCACGAGCTGATAGAGCGAATACCAGCTCTGCACCATAAGCGGATCAAAGCGCCCGAGCAGCCACTTGTCGTAGAGCGCGCTGACCGCGCCGAGCATCGTCGCTCCCACCGACATCCAGAGCCATTTGCTGTGGGAGAACGATATCCCCTCCTTGTTGCTGACGCGGCTTATGAGGAAGAGCGAGGCGAACCCGAGAAGGATTCCCGCCCATTGAAGCAGGTTGAGCCGCTCGCCGAAGAAGAGCAGCGCTCCCACGAGCACCATCACCGGACGCGAGGCGTTAATGGGGCCCTGAATGGTAAGCGGCAGGTGCTTTATGGCGAAATATCCCAATATCCACGATGAGAGGACTATCACCGATTTCAGGGCGATCAGGCCGTGGCCGGCCGCTCCGTGGCCCGGCCCGTACTGCCCGGTGGCGAAGCACTCCACAAGCACGGGCGTCATCAGTAGCGTGCCGAAGAGAGTGTTGAGAAAGAGCACGAGGGGAACATTGTTGTCTTTCAGCGACAACTTCTTCATCACGTCATATAAGCCCAGTCCTGCGGCTGAAAGCAATGCAAGTATTATCCACATGGCACTTGTAGGAATCGGAAAATTAAAAATTTTTTCCGATTTTTTTTGATAGTATTTAAATTTGTATTAACTTTGCAGTGTGTTAGTGCAGTAATACACCAAACATGCCGCTCGTCTCCCCGGGCCTCTCCTTATATAACTAACAAATTTTGACAATTAATTATTATGAATTCCGACGTCGTCATTTCTCTCCGCGACATAAATAAGACCTATCCGGGCGTGGTTCCGCTCCACGTGCTGAAAGACGTCTCGCTCGACATTGCCCGTGGCGAGCTTGTCTCCATCATGGGCGCTTCAGGATCGGGAAAGTCCACGCTGCTCAATATTCTCGGAATCCTCGACAACTACGACACTGGAAGTTACTTGCTCGATGGAGTCCCGATCAAGGATCTTTCGGAAAACAAGGCGGCCGAGATCCGAAACCGCATGATAGGATTCGTGTTTCAGTCGTTCAATCTCATCAACTATAAAAACGCTCTTGAAAATGTTGCCCTTCCGCTCTTCTATCAGGGTATAGGTCGCAAAAAGCGAAATGCCCTTGCCATGGAGCAGCTTGAGAGGATGGGTCTCGCCGACCGCGCCCATCATCTTCCCGGAGAGCTCTCGGGCGGACAGAAGCAGCGCGTGGCCATAGCGAGGGCCCTCGTCACTCAGCCGGCGCTTATCCTGGCCGACGAGCCCACCGGGGCGCTCGACTCGAAGACGTCGAAAGAGGTGATGCAAGTGTTTCGGGATCTCAACGACAGCGGCATGACTATTGTAATAGTCACTCACGATCCCGGAGTGGGAGAGGCCACCGACCGCATAATACGTATCGTCGACGGCCGCATAGATTAATGCATAATGCATAATTCATAATGCACAATGCATAATTAATAGCAATTCAAAATTCACAATTCTCCATTCTCAATTCACAATTCTCAATTATAACTGCATGTTTGATCTTTTCCATGAAATAGGCCAGACCATAAGCAATAATAAACTCCGCACCGCGCTGACGGGGCTTGCCGTGGCATGGGGCATCTTCATGCTTATCGTGTTGCTCGGAGCCGCCCGCGGAGTGGTGAACAGTTTCAGCGAGGAGGCCTCGACGTCGAGCGTCAATTCAATACGCCTCTGGAGCGGCACCACGTCGATGCCCTACAAGGGATATAAGGACGGAAGATGGATCAGGATGCAGGATAAGGATATGGATGCCATTGAGGGAGAGGTAGGAGCGGTGGCCGATGTCTCGATAAGCGCGAGCACGTCGCAGAATATAGCCGGGCCGCAGGATTATATCAGCGCGAGTATTGACGCTGTATATCCCGACGAGGCACGCTCGCAGAGAATCACAGAACTCGAGGGGCGTTTCATCAATCGCAGGGATATCGCCGACTGCCGCCGCTCTATTGTGCTTCACCGCGACAAGGCGGCCCTGCTCTTCGGAGACCCGGACAAAGCCCTCGGCAATAATGTGGCCATGATGAACCTATCATGGAAAGTGGTGGGTGTCTACACCCATCGGTGGCGCAGCAATGCTTTCATACCTTATTCCACATATAAGGCCATCTCGGGAAGCGACGGATATGTGGATCAGATGACGGTTCGCGTAGAAGGAATCTCCACCGACATGGAAGCGGAAGAAGCCGAGGCGGGAATCCGGAAAGTGCTGGCACGGCGCCATGAGTTTGACCCGGAAGACTCCAACGCCATCTGGATATGGAATCAGTTTGCGAGCTATCTGAAGCAGGCCGACGCCATGGTCTATCTCAACCTGGCGGTCTGGGTGATAGGTATCCTCACTCTCCTCACGGGCATAGTGGGCGTGAGCAACATCATGTTTGTCTCCGTGCGCGAGCGTATCCATGAGATAGGGATTCGGCGGGCTATCGGAGCGAAACCACGCGACATAATTATTCAGGTTCTGGCTGAGAGTGTGGCCATCACCACACTCTTCGGATATATCGGACTCGTGGCCGGGATGACGGTGCTCCAGTTGCTCGACACATTCATCGGCGACTCGCAGGGCTTCTCGAATCCCACCGTCGACATATCGCTTGCCCTGCAGGTGACTCTGGCTCTAATAGTAGCCGGCGGCATAGCCGGACTCTTCCCCGCAGTGAAGGCAACTAAAGTTAAACCCGTAGAAGCTCTCCGTGACGAATGAAGACATCATTTTTTGATATTGAGAACTGGCGTGAGATAGGAGCGACCCTCGCCCGCAACAAGACACGTACGCTTCTGACGGCGTTCGGAATCTTCTGGGGCACCGCCATGCTCGCCATGCTTTTCGGCGGCGCGCAGGGTTTTGAGGGTGTGATGCGCAGGAATTTCGCGGGATTCTCCACGAATCTCGGCGCCGTCTACAACAACAACCGTACGGTGCCTTACAAGGGCTTCAACAAAGGTTCCGGCTGGGAGATGACCATACGCGACATCGAGCTCATCCGCAAGCTCGCGCCGGCCATGGAATACAGCACCGAAGCCGACCAGAGGTATGGCACCGCGGCGTTCGGCTCGAAGACAAAGGCTGTGGGAGTCACCGGCATCGAGGGCGACTACTGCAAGATATTGGTGCCGGTCATAAATGAAGGGAGATTTATCAGCGACTCCGATGTGGCTTCCGAGAGGAAAGTGTGCGTGCTCGGAAAAGACATCGCCACGTCGCTCTTCGGCAATGATTCTCCGCTCGGGAAATATGTCAGTGTAGACGGCATCTATTTTCTCGTGGTGGGAGTGGCGTCGCAGCTCTCCGAGGCCACCATACAGCGCCGCCTCGACGAGTGCGTCGTGATTCCTTCAAGCACCATGCGGCGTGCCTACAACCGGGGGGATAAGGTAGGACTCTTCCTATATACGGCCCCGGCGGGTCACACTCCATCGGAAAACGAGGCCGTCATACGCAGGGTCTTCTCTTCCGCCCATTCCATCAGTCCCGACGACCGCCAGGCCATTGAGTTTCTTGACATCTCGGAGCAGTTTGAGATGATCGACAATCTTTTCTTAGGCATCTCCCTGCTTGCCCTCTTCGTGGGTTTCGGCTCGCTCATGGCGGGTGTGATAGGAGTGGGCAATATAATGTGGATTGTGGTGAAGGAGCGCACACGGGAGTTCGGTATCAGGCGTGCCATCGGTGCCAAACCTCTCGACATAACGATGCAGGTGCTTTCAGAGAGCATCATGCTCACGTTGGTTGCCGGCACTTTGGGTGTCTGCTTCGGTGCGCTCGTCCTGGGTATCGCCGACAGGATGACATTCGATCCGCTGCTCGGACACGCCGGGTTTGAACTGACGTTCCGTCAGGCGATCATAATAGTGGCCCTCTTCTTCGTACTCGGCTCCGCGGCCGGTACGATTCCCGCCATAAAAGCAATGAAAATCAAGCCTATAGAGGCCATCAATGATAAATAATTTGGGAACTTCGTTTAATTGAGAATTGAGTTTAATTGAGAATTGCTTGAGCGAAGGTAATTATGCATTATGCATTGTGCATTGTGCATTATGAATTATGAATTATGAATTATGCATTAAAAGAACTTACTGCGGCGAGCTTCACCTCGCCAATAACTGATAGCTTAATATGAAAAAATTCTTCAGGATCCTGCTCTGGATCATCGTTGTCGCCATAGTGGGCGGCACTTTCTTCTTCCTCTGGAAAAATTCCCAGCCAAAGGAAGAGCATTACGCTACTGTCTCGCCTGCTACGCAGGATATCCGCCGTACATCCGTACTGAACGGAAAGATCGAACCCCGTGATGAGATCCAGGTCAAGCCTCAGATCTCGGGTATCATCACCCAGATCGATGTTGAGGCCGGAGACTTCGTGCATGAGGGCGACGTGATAGCGCGCATCAAGGTGATTCCCGAGGCTTCGCAACTTTCCAACGCCCAGTCGCGCATAGACGCGGCAAAACTTGAGGTGGATGATGCCGAGGTGAAGTTCAACCGCAGCAAGGAGCTGTATGCCAAGAAAGTGATTTCGCGCGAAGAATATGAGAACGCAGAGAAGACACTGAAGAAATCGCGTCAGGATCTTCAATACGCCAATGATGCCTATCGCATCGTCAAGGAAGGGGTGTCGCAGTTCAACGCCAAGGAGTCAAACACTCTGGTGAGGGCCACCATCACAGGCCTGGTGCTTGACGTGCCCGTAAAGGTGGGCTCTTCCGTGATTCAGGCCAATACGATGAACGACGGCACCACCGTAGCCACCATTGCCGACATGACAAATCTGATATTCAAGGGCAATGTGGATGAGACGGAAGTAGGCCTCCTGAAGCCCGGAATGCAGATGGAGATCACCATCGGCGCCGTAAGCGACGTGCATCCTACCGCAGTGCTTGAATATATTTCGCCTAAAGGGACTGAGAACAATGGCGCGAATACATTCGAGATAAAGGCCGCCCTCTCGGTCGATGACCCCTCGCGGCTCCGCTCGGGCTACAGTGCCAACGCCTCTATCCTGCTTGCCGAGGCCCCGGGGGTGCTCGCCATTCCCGAGAGTGTGGTGGTGTATGAGAAAGACTCCACATTCGTGTATGTGCGCACCGATTCCCTGCCGGTACCGAAATTCGAGAAGCGCCCGGTGGTCACGGGAATGTCTGACGGAATCAATGTGGAAGTGAAGAAGGGCGTGAGGAAATCAGACGTGATCCGCGCAGAAAGAATAGATTAATCCCCGACAGCCATGAGACAGACTATCATAACAGCCCTTGCGATCTTATCCGCAGCCTCGGGGCTGCAGGCGTATTCATCCGAAAGATGGAGTCTCGACTCCTGTGTCAGCTATGCCGTGGAGCATAACGTGGAGGTGCGTCAGCGCATGCTTGCCACCCGGCAGGCGGAACTGGCGCTGACCGAGGCCAAAGACCGAGTCCTGCCCAATCTCGGGGGCTACGCCCAGCAGAGTTTCAGTTTCGGGCGCGGACTGACGGCCGATAATACCTACGCCAACCGCAACACCAATTCCTTTGCCATAGGCGCCCAGTTGTCGGTACCTTTGTTCCAGGGGTTGAAAGTGGTGAGGGGTATGGAATACAGCAATGTCTCTCTCCGTGCCGCCGTGGAGCGTTCGGAAGCCACACGCGACGATGTGGAGGTGAACGTCATGGCCCAGTATCTGCAGGCTCTTTATGCCCGGGAGAACCTGGAGGTGGCCCGCATGTCGCTTAAAGTGTCGCAAGATGAACTCCTGCGACGCGAGGCCCTGCTTGAAGCAGGCAAGATTCCCGAGCTCGACCTCTGCGAGGCACGCGCCCAGGTGAGCCGCGATGAACTTCAGGTCACTACAGCGGCCAACGACAGTGTGCTGGCGCTTCTCGACCTCGCCAACCTGCTGAACCTCGAGAACGCTGAGAATTTCGACATTCTTCCTCTTGAAGATGACGGATCGCAGACGATTCCTTCTATTGATGAGGTGTGGGGCAACATGCTGATCTGCAATCATACGCTCCGCGCAGCCGACATAGAACGTGAGGCAGCCGAGAAATATGTGGGCGTGGCGAAGGCCGGCTATCTCCCCACACTGAGCTTCAGCGCCGGCATCGGCACAAACTACTATCGCACCTCCGGCTTCATCAATGAGAGTTTCGGCCCGCAGATGAGGCATAATTTCTCAAAGTCGCTCGGCTTCTCGCTCAATATTCCGATATTCGACGCCTTCTCCACGCGAAACTCCGTGACCCGCGCCCGCCTGCAGCAGGTGGATGCCGACCTGCAGCGCGAGAATACACGCCGTCAGCTACGCACCACGATCACCAACGCTCACGCGCAGGCTCTTGCGGCGGAACGGAGGGAAAAAACCGCCTCTGTAGCGGAAGAGGCTACAAAGGCGGCGTTTGAGGCTATGCAGGTGAAGTATGACAACGGGCGAGCCAACGCTACAGAGTTCGAGAAGGCCAAGGCGGAATACATCAATGCCGTCTCTCAGCGTCTGCAGGCCGCATTCGAGCGGATGCTCCGAATCCGCATACTGCGCCATTACGGGGGATTACAGTAGTTTCTTCAATTGCTCCGAAGCGGCCTTTTCCGAGACAAGGATTCCCTCCGGAGAGACCACGATCACCACGTCTTTCAGACCGAGCCCAATCACCGGAATTCCGAGCTCGTTCACCACATGGGTGTTCTCGCACTCGTGGAGTGTCGCCGTGCCTGAAGTGGCTCCCGGAAGTTTCTCTGTCAGAGTGTTCCATGTGCCGAGATCGCGCCATTCGCCGGTGTATGGCACCACGGCCACTGATGCGGCTTTCTCCACCACCTCGTAGTCGAAACTGATCTTCGGAAACTCGTTGTAGCAGTCGTGCACTTGCGTGAAGTCACGTCCGGGCATGTATTTCTCCACTATTTTCATCAGATAGCCGAGCCGGAAGGCGAATACTCCGCCGTTCCATAGCGCGCCCTCGGCAAGAAGCTTCTCGGCCGTTTTCTCGTCGGGTTTCTCCGTGAAGCGGGCCACGGGGATAGCCCGGTCTATGGCCCCCGCTCCTTTTACGGGGACTATATAACCGTATTTTTCAGAAGGATATGTGGGGGTGATACCCATCAGTACGAGTTCTGCGGCTCCAGCCTTGACGGCATCAGCCATCTGGCAGACGGTCTTGAAATACGCGTCGTCGGCGTATGTGTCGCAGGGCATCACTATCACCGGCTCGTCGGGCGATGTGCCGGCCGACGCGAGATAGCTGCACGACAGGGCGATGGCCGGGAAAGTGTCGCGGCGGCATGGTTCGGTGACTACGCCGATGCTGCGGCCGAGCTGCGCCTGCACATATTCCTTCTGTGCGGCCCCGGTGGCCACTACTATTCCGTCGGCATTGCCGGTGGCGTGTATCTGGCGCACAACGCGCTGTATCATGGATTCCTTGCGGCCGTCGGGCGACTCGAGCACCTGCAGGAATTGTTTCGAGCGGATATCGTTGGAGAGGGGCCAGAGACGTTTGCCTGAGCCTCCCGATAGAAGTATAATTTTCATATTGGCATATAATTTGGGTTGATATTTATTTCTTCTTGAGAATTATGACTGCGTCGGCGAAGTCGGCCCTGGCATCGGTCAGTTCAAGAATATGCGGCCATGCCGAGATGCTCATGAGGGGATGCTGTATGCGTGAGCGTATGTCAAGAGTCACGCTGCGCCCGTCGTCACTTTTCTTGGCGCGTGCAGCGAAAATGCCGACAGGGGTCTGCACATTCCTGGCGAGAAGTTCAATTGAAGCGTCGTCTGCCTCATATCCCTCGGGTATGTTGATTCTTATGCTGTAGGTCTCCTGATGCGCTGACTTGAAGTGAATGTCGGTCTGACGTTCGCGCTGTTTCCCTTCGATACGTTTATTGTCGCCGGCAAACTGTCCTGCCTTGACTATGATCTCATCTCCCGCATAGGTGTAGATATCTTTCACATCGGAGTCAAATGTCATGGAGAAGTCCGGAGATTCCGGAATGATACCTGAAGACTTCACATTGACATCGGTGATTTCAAAATCGGGGCCGGCGAAGATTGTGGAATAGAAATCTTCTGCATTCCGGGTGCGCTTCTGCTCCACTTCTGCATTATTCAGTATCACCTTGCCGGCATCTTTTATTCCCAGATAGTTTTCCTGAGCCCCCAGCCATTCCTCGACCGTGATGAATCCCTCCGAGAGCCCTTTCGCGGCCCCGGTGCATACCACTTCGTTAGAGACTTTCGCATTATGATCATCACCGAGATCTACCACGGAAGAGATCGAGATTTTGTTGTCGGCCGCTTTTGAGACCGGAGTCGTGATTATCGTCGGAGGTGTGAAGGTAAAATTGTAATTTCGTTTTGAGGGGTATGAAGCGAGCATCTGGCCCTGATATTCGGCTGGTAACTCTCCGGGCAGGTAAGATTCGAGGCTGCTTATTAGATAGACGTTCCCGTCTGCGATCACTCCGAAGTCAGGCTGATGCCAGTGCATGATTTCATCTGTCGGGACGTCGGTGGCGGGAGTGATGAAGGCGATGTCTGCAGATTCTGCAAGTTTTTCCTTCCGGATCACGTCGCAGGCTATGAGCGCCAGCAGATAGTCGGGCACATCACCGCTCTTCTTGTCGGTAAGGTTCACGTAGTTGGCTGCTGCCCAGGTGGCATCGAGAAGCTGCTTGGGTGTCGCCTCGGGATGGCTTTTCCTGAAGTCCTTGACGATTTTCCGGATTTTCGCCGGCAGGGTTGATGACTCGTAGTCAGCACCCGCAAGGCAGAATGCGATGTCATTGAATATGGTGCCGACCGGTGGATTCTGATACAGACCTCCATCTCTCGCCGACCGCGGATAGAACCGGTAGGGCGAAGTGTTGTTCAGTATCCGGAATTCATAGAATGGCTCCTCCCGGATAAGATTGACGAAGCGTTTGTCGGTCAGCACCGGAAGGTTGCCGCATCTGAACCATACGGTGTTGTTGCCTGATTTGCCTTTGCCGGTCTCCAGTTCGGGCACACCGTTGTATCCGCGGAATTCCACCGTAAGATCAGGGCTGAAAATTCCTTCCACAACTACATCGAGCACCGGATAGTCTGTCAGGAATTTCACCCTCTGCGCCGGAAGGTCGAGTTCTCTCGCGTTGCTTTTCTGATAAGTGAAGTATTCCAGCACGTCGCCCGGTTCGAGGCCGGGGATATCGATAATGCGTGATGCTCCTTTGTCTTTGCCCCCTTTCTTGCCTTCGTCAATTACGAATGCCTTCGTGATGTCTACATCGGTCACGGTTCCGTCCGGTTTGTGGATGCGCGCTCCGAAGGCGTGGTCGATCTCCGCAAGGTTTCTCCTGAACTTGATCCCCAGCTGAGCCGACTCTCCGAACTCATGCTTTGAGAATTCCTCCACGGCTTTCGAGTCGAGAAGCTTTATCAGGCGGCGGGTAAACCACTCGCATTCCGACCTGGTCTCTCCATTGGCTGCATTGTAATCAGCCTTCGTATAGTTGTATTCCCCTATGATGACGGCTGAGGCGCTCTCCTTTATGGAGTCTGGTATCTCGCGGTGCGGGTCAAAGAGATCCGGGCGTATGCTCCAGACCCTGTCGGCAGCCTTGCGAAAGAACTTGGCGTCGGCTCCCTTCGCGCACATTGGCACGAGGAGCGCAAGCAGCAGGGATATGGTGATTCTGGTCATAATACTTTGATGTTGGGGGTTTATCATTCAGGTGAGAGTGTGATCTGTATGGATGATGCCCTCTTGAGGGCCTTTACGCCTTCGTTGCGCTCCGCAAGTTCCGGGAGCTGAGATTCGAGTTGTTTTGTCTGTATGGTGGCCCTGCACTTGAGCAGCCTGTCAGCATCATCGTAGCTGTAGCCTATCTTCGCCTCGTGCCATTTGTCGGCTACCACAATATCGTCCGGGAGTGACGCCGGGCGGTATCCTTCCGGAATTTTCACTGTGTAGGAATAATGGTTGCGGTATCCGTAGGGCAGGGCGTATGGCCTTATCCTTCCTGCGGTGTCAGCCGTCTCGAGCATGGCGTCGCGCAGGGGCTGGAGATCGAGATAAATTTTCTCGCCGATTTTCTTGGCTGCGTTCTTCTCCACGACATCTGCCGTGATTACGGCCGAATTTCCGTCATACGCGGGAGAAGCGGCATTGTCTTTCATAGTTATGTGTGTTGCCTCGGCGCTCTTGCGCGGATAGTTGAGCATACGCTTGTAGAGCAGTTCGCGGTCGCGGGGCTCGGTATTGGATGAGGCTGCGAGCAGTTCCGCCCTTTTTTGTCCAAGAAGTTCGAGTCCGAGTGTTCCGGTAAGGTCGTTTCCTTCTATCTCGAATTGCGCCGTTATGTATTCTCCGTCGTTCGTTACGCCCGGATCCGGCACTCGCTCGAGAAGGCATTCGTCGCCATTCTCTATCATCACCTGTCGTCCGCGAATCGAGGGAGGTATATAGCCCGGGGTTGCCCAAGTAGTGGTGCCGTCGAGGAAGAGTGTCGTGTCAGGAAGCATGCACGCGGCTATGACGTGGTTTCCCGAGCAGAGTGCCGGAGTTGTCTCCCACTCGAAGGGAATATCACCGTTGGTGCCTGTCCATACGAGGCGTCCGTCCAAGCCGGCGCTTTTGAGAAGCGCCTTTATGAGGTTGGCCGATCCCTTGCAGTCGCCTGCCCTGTGTTGCAGCACGTCGGGGGCGGGTTCAGGCCGGAAGGCGTATGCGCCGTGCTCCACGGCAAGATAGCGGATATTGCGTCTTACCCATGACGCGATGGTGTCGGCTATAGCCTGAGGCCCTGAGGCCTTCGCAGACAATTCGGCGGCGAGGCGGTCTATCTCAGGGCTCCCTGCGTCAGTGCCGTCGGTGAACTTTCGGAAATGGCGGTAAAGAGCCTGCGCATCGGGAAACATCCCAGTCACTACAAGCTGAGGAGCCGAGACTGAAGCCGAGGGAGCGCCTTTCTCCGCTTTCCAGGCAGGCATTTCGGTTGCTTCGGCGGTATAGACCACCGAGCCGTCGCCCTGCACGGCTTGGCTGAGCGCGATATTGTCAGGGAGGTGGAAACCCTCCACCTTGATGCGTGAGGCAAGCGATGGCGGAACTATTATGATGGTGCGCGAGTGCAGCGAGCGGTAAGGCGAAGTCAGGTAGATGTCGCAGAAATGCTCCGGAGCCTTGAAGGTCTGCTTTATAGAGGCATTCACCTTCTTGCCTTTCTTCACCGGAATCCTTAGGTAGCAGATGCGCGAGCCGTCGTAGAACACATCGGCGCTCTGCCAGCTGCGGTAGTAGGGCTTTGCGCCGGGAGCCGATGCTTTGTCGATGGTGATGTTGTCGTTATAGGAAGCCAAAGCATCGGCATATCCGTCGTTGAGCAGCGCCGTGTAGGTTATATCCTTGTCCGACTTCACGGAGTTGATTTCCCCGTTTTTCTCTATTATTGTGAAGGTCTGTTTCAGATCATCGATCACGATGTTGTCCGGCAATTCGGCCGATAGCGCTACGCTCGGCATGAGGATGGCGAGGAGTGGAGCGAGTGTGAGGATAGAGGTCAGTC
>CAMWXO010000022.1 GCA_947178245.1 uncultured Porphyromonadaceae bacterium | reverse complement strand
TTATTAATATTACTCTATTTTAATTCAACCAACAGGTAATAAATAATTATAAACCTATTATGATATCTTCTATTTTCGGACGTTTATTACAGCTTTAACCTGAAATTGATAATTACCTTCCTCTCCTTCGATGGAAGATCTTGTAATATCTTCCTCTTTCAAACGCTGTGCAGTATTGAATATGCCGCTTTTATAATACCCACAATGCGAGCCCCCATAGCCCCAGTTGCAAAGTATATACCAATCCTCTATAGTCTGAGAGGATAAAAGTTCACCGCTTGACCAATGATATTCTTTGACAGTTTTTGAACGCTTTAACAAGCCATGTCCAAGCCATGTGTGGCCAGCTGAATATATTGTCTTCACGATTATCCAACCAAACAAAGTCCTATGTGTTTCTTTGAAATCAGCACCTCTCATTATTACACAGTGGCCCTTTATTAATTCGTCAATAACTTTATTATCATCGTAATAGATCACCTTTCCAGAATTAGAATATCCAAAATTCTTCAATGTTCTAGGAACATTATCAATGAAAGCGCCACTGCCTTTAACACCATATTCTACATTCAAATTGTTTGATGTACCGAGTTGCTGCATTAATCTGGCGATTGATATTCTTGCATTTTCCGAACATAGATAGGCTTTTGGAAATTTTTTCATTTCATCCCAATCAAATGTATATTGTTTATATGAAGAAGGGTATTCATTGGCAGCCATAAACTGAGCAACTGCTGTTGTAGTGCATCCAGTGGGACAGATATTTCCAGCTTTATCAATGCAAAATTTATTATATGGAGCATCTTGATGCCATTTTACATCACATAATCCGTCAGGATAATAAAAGGTGTTTTCCCAATCACTCACCACTATGTCGTTACGGGGATACAAGGGATAGTCTGGAGAAGGCTCATTGCCATCTATATAAAACTTTAGATATTCCATAAGTTGAATCATCCCGGGATTGGTTATGGTTTGTCCTTGATCCAGTCTGCCTTCCAAACTGAATCCATATAACTCCGGCTCAATCGAATCAACCGATAATATCGCAAAACCGTGATTCTGCTTGAAATTAACAATACACAAAGCAGCTCTCCCTTCGGAAGTTTCATAATCCGTCCGAGTCTCTTCAGCGTCTTCTTGAGAATCATATACAATATATGCGTCTTCAATTTCACGTGTGTTTTCGTCTGTTCGGGTTCCGGTAGAAGCGTTAAGGTCTCCAATCAGTTTTTCAACCTCCGCTTTTGCTGCATTGACACAGGAGAGATATTTATCAGACATTTCAGGTGTCTTGCAAGCAACATCATCTGAAATGTCGTTCATGTCAATGGTTTGATACTCACATGCGCACATCAGCATCAATCCAAAGAATGATAACGTTTTGAAAAAGAACGTTCTTTTCATAAAGATTAAATTGTTATTTGGTTCCTACTCGTGTCGCTTTTGGGATTCCGCGCCTGTTATGCAGTGTGGTCTGCGTATGGTAAGGATGAAGCCTCTATGCATCCGCCAGTCGGGAGGCGGCTGCATCAGGATGCAGCCCTACAGCCCCCACACTCGGCTGCTCAGTATTCAAATTTGCCTTCATATACGGCGCCCCTCTCCGTCTCGAGCTGGACGTGGATCGGGCTTGAGAGCTCGCCTACCACGACATACACCTCCGGTGAGGAGGTGTCGATGGTATAGACGCCACCCTGCTTTTCAGAGTCGAGAACAATAAAAGTAGACAGGCCCTCCGACATTGCGAAAGTCAGCTCCATACCTTTGCTATCGTATGCGCAGGTGATCATCTGAATATCCGGACTTTTCGGACGCTTGATATTGTCGCCTACTCTTTTCCTTTGCAGAATGATTCTATTATTTGACTGAGTGGTCGGTTCTGCCATACCGGTCAGATGGGTGCCAACCATAAGAAGGATGAATAGAAAAATTGTCTTCAGTTTCATAACGGTATCTTTTTTGATTGCAAATATACATGTAGAATTGGATAAATGCAAACATTCCGTCAATTTTCTTTCATAACAGCTACGCTTGTAATACGCTGATATACAAATAAATAACAGGTGTTATGAAATTAGAATTCATAACACCTGACAATTGCCTGGATTTCAACTTAATATTAATGTGCCTGTAATGAGGTTTCAGTTAATTTTCGATATGAATAGTTGCTTGTCGAGAGCGTCAGAGTCCTGAATGCGCTTTATAAGGCGTGATTTCTTCACATAGAAATGCTGATAACGCATTCCTGTGAACATGCATATAGAACGTACTGAAAAGCCCGCATAGATCAATGCAAGAAAATTTATATCCTGCTCGCTGAGGAAAGAGCACTGCTCCCTCAGTCGGGTAATTATTCCCCCCATATACATGTCTACAGCATCCACAATTTCTGAAAGGCCCTTCTTCGAGGCAATCCTTTTGAGTTCTTTCTCCATAATAGATAGGAAGTCCTTATCGTTCAATCCTGAATTCCCCATGCTGAAATATTGGCTGAAGAGCATATCTAAAGCAGACCATTTTTCTTTAAACAGCCTTTCCACAATCAAGGCATGCCGCATTTCTTTCCTGTCTTTCTCTTCGAGTGCCATGCTCAACGACTCTTTCTCATGAAGAATTTTCTCGGAAAACTCCCTTATCGACAGAAGTGCCTCGATGTTGGCCTCCAGTTCCGCTTTGCGAGCTTTATTCCTGAGATGGAACACAACGAGAAGGAATCCGACCACGACCGCAGATAGCAGGATGATCAAATAAAGCGTCATCTTATATGTCGATGCTTTTTTCCGAAGAATGACAGACCTCTCGGAATAGAAATCGCGTTGCGCGGCCGCCACAGACTCTTTCACGACATTCTCTGCAACCGAAGTGTAATAGTAAAGAATTGAATCTACAAGCGACAAAGCGAACTTATCATCGCCGTGCGCAACAGCGCTCTGATATTGCGCATATATCAAATGAAGCTTGTCCTCATCCGTTGCTGCCGTCTTCCTTGCTTCGCCAAGGATGCCCTTGTATTCATCCTCCCTATCTTCATCACCGTAAATACGGCTCTCCAGAATAGCGACATCAATCGCCTGCCGATATGACATTTCTTCATGAGATAAGTCAGTGCGGTCAAAATCTTTTATGTCAATCTTTCCCGACTCCACCCCAGCTTCCAGCATAATGGGTCTGATATAGTCAAGAAAAGTGCTGTCGGCAGGTTGATCATTCACGCAGACGGCGTTAAGGCTGTCGAGCAGTTCGAATGCCCTGGCCTCCTTACTGTTGTTAAGATAGATTATGGCCATCTGTGCCAGTGTATATCTGTGATTTTCCTGCCTTCCTGCCTTCTTGAAATAAAGAGCGGCCTCGGCGGAGTATTTTTCGGACTCGTAATAATTGTAGGCATTGAAAAAGAGGTCGGCGATGCGCTCGGCGGCCTTAGCATGCCAATAATGATTGCCGAGTCTTTTTGATTCCTCAAGGGCACTGAGGTAATATCTCATCGCGTCGCGCGACTTGTCCTGATTGAAGAGCACCTCGCCCATGTAGAAGTTTGAGCGTATGCCGCGGTCGCCCCGCCGGTCATCACAAAACTTGCGGTAGGCCAATGATATGAGGGTGTCGGAGGCGACGGGGATGTCGGTCTTCACCTGAGCCTGCGTCATCAGCAGGGCATAATAGGGAAGGTCGCTCTTGCCGAGTTCCCGGCTATCAAGATGCTCCAGTATGGTCAGGGCGCTATCGGGATTTTCTTCCATGACGGCGTCTGCCCGAGCGAGCAAGTCGCGCCCGGGAGAGGAGCAGGCGCACATCAGCGCCGCCATCAATATCAGTGAGAAATACCTCAAAGTCGTCATACAGGATGCAAAGATAGCGATAATTATTATGATTTCCAATTGAAAATTGAGTTTTCAGTTGTCAGATTGGCAAACTGAAGTTCGCCGCAGTAACAGAGTGGTTTCAGGTGCGGGTAAAGCCGGCAATGTCTCTAAAGTCCTCGGAAAACGGATGACGGGAAACGGAAAATGGGAAAACTTTGTTATATAGATATGGATGTAAAGATTGAAGAAGGATGGAAGCGGGCTCTTACCGGGGAATTTGAGAAGCCTTATTTCAAGTGGCTCACTGATGCTGTGAGGCGCGAATATGCCGACCCGGCCTTAAGGGTCTATCCTCCGGCGCGACAGATTTTCGCGGCGTTCGATCAGTCGCCTTTCGCCGACACGAAGGTAGTGATCATCGGTCAGGATCCTTACCACGGCCCGGGGCAGGCCAACGGGCTATCTTTCTCGGTGAATCCCGGCATACCTCTGCCTCCGTCGCTGCGCAACATCTTCAAGGAGATACACGACGACACGGGCGCACCCCTGCCTACAGACGGAGATCTGTCGCGGTGGGCCCGACAGGGAGTGCTGCTTCTCAACGCGACGCTCACCGTAAGGGAACATCAGCCGAAATCGCACTGCAATTTCGGTTGGAACGAGTTTACTGACGCTGCGGTGCGTGCGCTCAACGAGCATGGCGAGCATCTGGTGTTCATGCTATGGGGATCAGACGCCATACGCAAGGGGGCGATGATCGACAGGACGAGACATCTTGTGCTGACTTCGGCACATCCGTCGCCACTATCGGCCCATAGGGGATTTTTCGGATGCCGGCATTTCTCTCAGGCGAATGCCTATCTGGAGGCCAACGGCAAGACTCCAATAATATGGTAATTAGTTTAGATGTTTAAGTGTTTAGATGTTTAGATTTAAAATGACTTTAGTTTGACTTTAAACCATTTAAACTTCTTAAACCCCTTAAACTTCTTAAACTCAACTTGAGCTTGCGAAAGTTGAATTGGTAATTATATAAGCTCTATGCCGGCCTCCCGGCATGCCTTCACCTGCTCTTCGGGCCAGATCGAAGCCTGAACCTCGCCGATGTGCGCTTTCTGCAGAAGATACATGCAGAGGCGGCTCTGGCCGATGCCTCCGCCAATGGAATATGGCAATTTCCCGGCGAGCAATGCCTTGTGGAATTCAAAATTCTCGCGGTCGGCGCATCCTTCCGCCTCAAGCTGCTTTCTCAGCGACTCGGGACTGACGCGTATTCCCATCGAGGAGAGCTCGAAAGCACACTCAAGCACGGGATGCCAGAGCATGAGGTCGCCGTTGAGACCTTTATATCCGTCTTCATTTTCCGAGATCCAGTCGTCATAGTCTGGAGCGCGGCCGTCGTGCTTCTCTCCGTTGCTGAGCGGGGCTCCGATGCCGATGATGAAGACGGCGCCATATTTCTTCGTCACCGCGTCCTCGCGCTCCTTGACCGACATGCCGGGATACATCTCGAGCAGCTCCTGGGCGTGGATGAAAGTGACCTCCTCGGGCAGCCAGGGAGTGATGTGCGGGAATTTCGCATAGATGCTTTCCTCCACTTTCTTCACAGCCTTGAAAATAGAGCGCACGGTATCCTTCAGATAGTCGAGGTTGCGGTCTTCCTCCCTGATTGTCTTCTCCCAGTCCCACTGATCCACGTAGAGGGAGTGCAGATTGTCGAGATCCTCAAAGGTGCGTATGGCGTTCATATCGGTGTAGAGGCCGAATCCCGGCGCTATATCGTAGGCCTTGAGCTTCATCCTCTTCCACTTGGCGAGGGAATGCACCACTTCGGCTTTGGCGCCGCCCATGGCGTCGATATTGAATGTCACCGGATGCTCCACGCCGTTGAGGTCGTCGTTGATACCGGTGCCCGAGAGCACGAAAAGAGGAGCCGTCACCCTGCGCAGCCTGAGCGCCTTGGCAAGTTCGGTCTGGAATTCATCCTTTATCTGCTGAATCGCCACCTCGGTGGTCTCGGCGAGGAGCTTGCGATTGTATTTTTCCGGAAGTTTAAGTGCCATCTCAGATCAGTCCTCAAGATAATAAACAATAGTGGATACCACCCTCACCTTCTTGAGATAGGGCGTGCTTGAATCGAAGTCGTCGATAGAGAACTGTCCCTGAGAGGCGCTTTTGATCTTCCCCACGCTGCTGCCGCTGTCGGCGGCAAACTGAGCGGCAGCGGCCCTGGCCGCTTTCGTGGCCTCGCCAAGCATTGCGGGCTTAATGTCGTTGAGGCCTGTAAACTGGTAATTGATATATGAGTTGGAGAAGGCTATCCCCTCCTTCAGAAGTTCGCTTTGCCTGTTGAGCAATTCGCGCACCTTATCCACCTTGTGCGTATTGACCGTGATGGTGCTGCTTACGGAGTAATTGTAGTTGAACGTATTGCTGCGATACTGGTTAGACTCGGCATTGTAAGTATCAGGAGGATTGATGGAAATCTCGTCGCGGCTTATTCCGCTCGAAGTCAGGAACCTTATTATGGCCTCATTGTTGCGGCTCACCTGATCATACATGCTGTTGAGGTCGTTGCCGGCCACTGAATAGGTTATCGGCCACGTCACGAGGTCAGCCTTCACTTCCCTCTCGGCAAGCCCCTTCACGGTCACCTCCCTGTCGCGGAAAGCGAAATTATCAATACCGGCCTTGATGCAGAGGCCGAGCACCACGATAGCCACGGAGACGAGCAGCGCCGGCAGGAATTTCAATTTGTTGTCCATTTCCGAAAATTTATTTCATTATCTTTATATATAACAAAGATTACGATTGTTTTGTCACAAAATCGGTCAATGATTTGCACATTTTTTCATGACGAAGCACCATATATAGCAAAATCACGTTCATCACGGTGACCTCGAAAGCAAAATACACCCAGGGCATCCTCAGCACGAGTATCGAGATAAAGAGCGCCCAACTGCGCACGTTGAAACTGAGGATATTGGTGTATTTCATCAGCGGACGGCTCAATTCCCTGAACCTGTCGGCGAAAGACTGCGGGATATGATCGTGGTATTTCTTATTGAGCAGCCGGCGAAGAGCCTGCATGCGGGGAGTGCAACGCTCCTGTGTGCGGGTGTAGTTGGCATAGAAGCCCATCACCAGTTTACCCCAGAATTCCTTGCGCCACGACATGGAGTGATATTTCTTCCATAGCGCCTGCGCGTCTTCAAGCTCGGAGCCGCTTTTCCCTTTGAGGAAGAAGAGATGAAACTGCCTGTAGATGTCGGCCATGGCCGCCTGCTGGGCATGGCATATCCCGGCAAGGGCGGCGAGAAGCCAGATAGCCCACCGGTGATCCATGAAGAAGGCGGAGGTGTAGTTCTCACGCAGGCAGATGGCGATGTAGATGGCCACAAACCATAGGTCGCTGCTCACTCCGTCGAGGATGCGCCCGATACGTGAGTATTGACCGGTCATGCGCGCCAGCTGGCCGTCGGCGCTGTCGTATGAATTAGCCCATACGAGCAGCAGCACGCCGATGCAGTTGATCCAGAAGTTGTCAAAATAAAACGCGATGCCCGATGCGATGCCAATGAAGATGGACGCGATGGTGATGGCATTCGGATGAATGCCTGCCTTGCGGGCCAACACGGCCCAGCAGAATCCTATGGGCCGATAGAATATCAGATCGAACCACTCCTCGGTATCGCTCGATTTCAGGCTTCCCTTATATTCATCTCTAAGTTGCTGAATTTTACTTCTCGCCATTTCGGTATGGAATCTTTGGTGACCGCGGGGGCTGAAATGCCTTCGTGATCTTCAAGGGTTCATGATTATTTCATATCTCTGAGCGCGTAAGTCTTCTCCCTGAGGTATTTGCCGAGAGCCTCGAAATCAGAGCCGAATGATGCTATCTCCTCCGATGAGACGGGCTGCCCTATCGAGACGTGCATCTCCTTACCCCTCTTTCTGAAGACCTCGGCCGGAAGGCGCAGTGAGCGCGCGGGCCAGCAGATATGGCCGAGCAGATTAAACCACCAGCTGTTGGAGCCGTGGAAATAAATGGGAATCACGGGCACCTTGACCTTTCCTATGATCTGGAGCACGGACTTCTGCCAGGGACGGTCTTCGAGGTGGCCGTGAATGTCGATCTTGCTCATCGCTCCGGCGGGGAAGAAACCGAGGGGCTTTCCCTCTTTCACCTGCCTCATGGCCTCGCGTATGCCATTGACAGAGACCTGACGCTTGGCGGGGTCGTTTGAGCTCCAGGCGTCTACGGCGATAAAGTTCGGGCGCATGGCGCTGATCTTATTGAGCACCATGTTCACCATCACCTTGTAGTCGCGGAAGCGGCGGGTGACGAGATATATGAGCACGATTCCGTCGAGCGCGCCGAAAGGATGATTGCTGACGGTGATGAAGCGGCCGTCGGGCATATTGTCGAGTATTTCCCTGCCGTCGACGCGCAGCTTGAGCTTGAAGTCATCTTCCACCATCCGCTGCACGAATTCCGGGCCCGGAGTGTCGCACCAGCGGCTATGCACATTGTTCACCTCGTCTACCTGCAGCCAGCGTATCAGCCGGTTTACGAGTTTCTCATGCCCCTTAAACCGGGGCACGGCTTCCGAAATAATCTCATAATTCAGCACGTCGGGGTGCACGTCGTATTTCTCACGCATCTCGGCGTGATACTGTTTAAGTTCTTCGTCGGTCATCGTTTTGTCTGATTGATGTAGGCGGCATAGCGGCGCAGCATCTTCCTGAAGCCGCTCAGCCGCATCAGCCCCTGCTCGAAGAGCAGGACTGCGAGTATTGTGCAGAATATACCCCCGGCCACGTCCATGATGTAGTGATGGGAAGTATAGACGGCGGTAAACCATATCCCGAGCGTCACCACTCCGAGGATTGTCTTCCATATTCGGCTGCTGCCTATGATGAATGAATAGATGAATGCCACGAAAGTGTAGGCGCTGTGGAGCGACGGCATCGCGGCGAAAACGTTGGCATTGCGGGCATATAGGCCATGAAACACCGTCAGACCCGTCATCTCGTCAAATCGTCCGAGTCCGGCCACTTCGCCGGGAGTACCCGGGACAGCCTCGAAACCGTGGATTGCGACATACCACGGCGGCGCCGCCGGATGGATGTAATAGCCGGCGAAGCCTATGAGGTTTACGAGCAGGAACACGAGAGCGAAGCGAAGATAGTCGTAGTCCTTGCCTGAGAAATATACCCACAGGCCGTAGAAGATCGGGAGCGGCACCCAGCAGAGATAGAAGACGCCGGCCATGAAGTCCATCACCCGCGAGGTGTGGATGGCGAAAAACTCGTTGGGAGTCAGCAGGCCGGCGGCTGTGGTGATTCCGAAAAGGCTTTTCTCCGTCTCATAGAGTCCGCGCACGTCTACCGGATTCACCTCATAGTTGGGAAGCAGATTCATCCAGTCGTAGCTGATGCCGAAGACTATGAATGGAATCAGAGCCACTATCAGCTTGCGTGATCGCGCGCCGAGAAAAAACAGTCCTCCTATCAGCACGGCGAGAAAGATGTGCTCCGGCCTGAACCCTATGAACAGTATGGTGACGGCGAGCCAGACGGCGAGAGCGCCCAGGCAGATGCCGGCTTCCTTCAGTGTCGGTCTTAGCATAGAACAATATATGAGGTATATATCATTATTCAGGGTTATTGAGCGCCTTGCGCATGAAGTTGATGCGCGCTATCGCGGTCATGTTGGTGAAGAACGCCATCACGCCCATAGCCCACGCCACGATCAGCAAAGGATCGAAAGAAGAGACACCACTCTGCCCGCACACGCCTGCGGCGATCAGCGAGAGCGCGGTGACCACGACCCTTTCGGGACGCTGCATGAAGCCGATCTTGCACACCACGCCGAGGCCTTCTCCCCTGGCTCGCGTGTAGCTTACGAGCAGCGACCCCATGAGGGCGAGAAACGTGAGGAGCGCGGCGATGTCCCAGCCGCGGCAGAGAAGCAGATAAGCCACCGCCCCTACGGTGATGAACTCGCAATAGCGGTCGAGCACCGAATCATAGAACGCGCCGAAGCGTGTGATCTTGTCGCCGAGGCGCGCCACCTGTCCGTCGAGCATGTCGAAGAGCGAGAATCCGATGATGAGGGCCCCGCCGAGAGTGAGCATCCCCCAATCGAAGCATCCGGTCTTGATCGACTTCCACCCTGCGATACCCACTACTATACCTGCGGCCACATTGCCGAGAAAACCGATAGTGGTCACCATGTTGGGAGTGACTCCCATCCGGATAAGCAGCCTCACGAAAGGATTGATTATGACGTATATGCCTTTCTGCAGGCGGTCGCGGAGACTTTTGGCAGTATCTTTTATTGACTTCATATCGACATAAATATTAATCGTCAGAATGTTTTATCTTGAAGAAATTGAGAAAGCGAGTCATGAAGCGCACGGCGTATGGGTCGAAACGCGATGGCTGATAGACGAAGTTACGCTGCAGCAAGAAATTCCAGAACCAGCTCACGAGCAACGACATCACGACGCGGGCGGTCATATAATATCCCGCCGGCTTGAAACCCATCTGCTCAAGAAGGGTCATCTTATTGAAAAGTATGTAAAGGAGTTCGGTGCCTTCCGAGTTCAGGATGAGGTTTCCGACCCAGACCAGGGCATATTTCACCACCACGGCCTTCCACGGACAGTTTTCGGCCCTGAACGTGAATTTATAGCATATTATGCAGTTCACAATTCCTCCTGCCACCACTCCGATGCCTGTGGCGAGCCATAGGAGGTGCTGATTGAATATCCAGTAGAACATCACGAACCCCACACCGAGATCGACCCAGCCCGAGGCCTGGCTCGACACCGCAGAACGCAGGAACGTAGGCACCAGCGACTTGCTTTTCAGCAGTTTCGTGCCGAGCGCCTTGATCTTGTTGCCCTCATGCGGCTGCAGGGAATCTGAGACTTGGGTTTCTGACTGTGTTTCCATGATTCAGGTGATTTCAGGGTTATATGCAGTATTGAATGCAGAAAAGTATCAGGCATGAATATATGCCTGCGAGCACGTCATCGGCCATCATGCCCAGGCCTCCCGGCAGCGCTTCCAGCCGGCGTATGCCCAGGGGCTTGAAAATGTCGAAAAACCGGAACAGTGCGAGCGAGACCAATATGAGCCACCAAGCATCCTGATCCGGGCCCCGGAAGAGGGGGATGAGGGAGATGAGCTGCCCCACGGTCTCGTCGATGCATGCCGCCACAGGGTCTTTTCCCCAGTATTTCTCGCTCACGGTGCTGGCCCAGGTGCCGGCCACGGCAAGTATGACTGCCAGCGCTATCGTGGCGGCGAGGCATGGGATGCCGGGCAGCCAGATGAAGAGAGGCAGCCAGATGACGATGCCCACGAGCGCGCCCCACGTGCCCGGCGCCACGGGCAGGAAACCCGCGCCGAGCGATGTGGCTATCATCTTCGGGAGCAAAGGAAATTTCTCATCTGTAATGGGAACCGGTCTGCGTGATTTCATGATCTCTTTCTTTTAGACGTTTGTTTTCTGAGCCTTGCCATCACTGACTTTGCGATGGCTCTCGCCGCCTCTTTCCTGATGGGGGCGAAACTTGGCCAGTCGTCGAAATTGACAATGAAGCACTCCCCTTCGGGAGTGAGCGTGATATCGCCTCCGAAGATATCCACCTTCAGGGCTTCGGCGGCCTGCATGGCGGTAGTCCTTATCTTTTCCTTGATGGCCTCGCCGGCCTCGGCGTCGCCGAATGGCATGAAGCAATGAAACCATCCCGAACTTGCTATACCATAGAAGCGTACTTTCTCCCCTTCCACAGCCTTGCTCACCACGGCCCTCGAGATGTGACGGAAGAAAAACTCGTGAAGTATCTCCTGCGCCTCCTCCGGATGGCGGCAGAGCGAGATGTCTTCAAGATGATGGATGGGCGCCTCACCCTTCTTCACCCAGCATGCCTTGAATCCGGCGCCGGCCAGTTTTCGACGCATGTCGGTGTCGGTGTCGGCCACTATGAAATCAGGCTGCGGCACGCGTGCATCGGCAAGCAGACGCACCATTATCATCCGCACGCAGTTTTCGATGCCATAGCCGGAATTGACCACTGTGCGGCCTTCGTCTTCAAGTTTCTGTATCTTCTCAAGCGTCTTGTCGCCGCGGCACATGGCGAGAATCACCTCTTCGTCGATTCTTGCCTTGCAGAATTCCTCTTCGCTGTAGATATTGACAGTGCAGCCGCGCTGCCTCAGTTCGGCAGACACAGCATGAAGGATAGCCGCATCGTTGGCGATGTGGTTTGGCGAGAAGATTCCGGCCCTCAGGATTGCTGCTATGCTGATATCTGCCATTATGCTATCGGAATTCTGAAGATGGTCTGCCTTATTGCATATCCTCGCCACGCTGATGGCGCTCCTGCTTCATCCGGGGCATCGGATTGGCCGTGGCCTCGGCGTGTGCCCTGCGGTTGCGCACGAGATCGATGCCCTGATATATGGCCTGGCGCATCGAAGTGGGATCAGCCTCACCCTTGCCGGCGATATTGTAGCCGGTGCCGTGATCGGGGCTTGTCCTCACAAACGGGAGACCTGCCGTATAGTTCACGCCGTATTCCCCGGCAAGCGCCTTGAAGGGCGCGAGGCCCTGATCGTGATACATGGCTACGATGCCGTCAAATTTCCTGAACTCCCGGCTGCCGAAGAAGCCGTCGGCTGCATAGGGGCCGAATGCGAGTATGCCCTCCGAGACGCATTCCCGGATGGCCGGCGATATGGCCGTCTCCTCTTCCTTTCCGAGCAGACCGTTGTCGCCGTTGTGCGGATTGAGCGAGAGAACGGCGATGCGCGGCCTATCCATACGGAAATCCTGACGCAGGGCGCTGTCCATGGCCTTGATGGTGCGTTTCACCGATTCGAGAGTGATGGCGGCCGGCACTTCGCTGAGGGGAAGATGCGTGGTCACCAGCGCCACCCTGATGAACTCGTCGAAGAGGATCATGAGCGATTTGCCGCCGAGACGCGCTTCGAGATATTCAGTGTGGCCCGGATAAGGGAACTGCTCGCCGTGGGTGGTGTTCTTATTGATGGGAGCCGTCACGAGGAGGTCGATCTCACCTGCCTCGAGGGCTGCACATGCGGCCTCGAGAGCGAGCACTGCTGCCTCGCCCGCCTCGCGCGAGGGATGGCCTGGAGTGGCCTCGATGCCACGCGGCACTACATCGACCACATTGACCTTGCCGCGCTGGGCATCGGAAGGCTTGCGTATCTGGGTGAACCGGAATGTCTCGAGAGCGAGACTCTTCCGTGCCTGGTTGAGAAGTTCGCTGCTGCCGAATATCACGGGGGTGAACAATTCGGTGATCTCCTCCTCGGCGAGCGCCTTCACTATCACCTCATATCCTATCCCGTTGTAGTCTCCGTGGGTTATTCCCACGCGTATGTTGTCGTGCATATATCGGAATGTTGATTGTAATAACCTCCAAAATTACTAAATAATTCTTATATGTGCAAATCAAATTTCAGCTCCCTCATTTCTGAGTGCCCTTCCCGGCCGCGAGCATGCCGCAAGCCGCCTCGATATCCTCTCCGCGCGAAGCCCGTATGGTGGCTTTCACGCCATGCTCATTGAGGATGTTGCGAAACATCATCATGCGGTCTTCGCTCGCAGGATGGAGGTCTACGCCGGGCACTTTATGAAACCTGATCAGGTTCACCCTGCACTCGAGCGAGCCTATCAGCTTAATGAGCATATTGGCGTGGGCCACATCATCATTCACGCCACGCCACATGATATATTCGAGCGTCAGACGCCGCTGGCCGCTGAAGTCGTAGCTCTGCAGGAGTTTCATTACACTCTGCAGCGGGAAAGCCTTCTGCGCGGGCATCATCGACTCGCGCTGCGCGAGATCGGCCGTATGCACGCTGATGGCGACATGCACAGCCGTCTTGTCGAGAAGTTCCTTCAGCTGGGGAAGTTTTCCCACCGTTGAGACAGTGATGCGCTTTGGGCTCCATGCCAGCCCCCACGGCGACGTAAGGATCTCTATGGCCTTCAGCACTTCGGTGAAATTGTCGAGGGGCTCACCCATACCCATGAACACTATATTCGTGAGTTCTCCCTGCTCGTTTCCGCCGGTCTTGTTCATGCGAATCGGCATGGAGAGAATCTGGTTCATGATCTGCGCGGCCGTAAGGTTACCCCTGAAGCCGAGTTTGCCGGTGGCGCAGAAATAGCAGTTCATCTTGCACCCCGCCTGCGAGCTCACGCAGAGGGTGGCCCGTTCCTTGTCGGGAATCATCACAGACTCAACGCGGTTGCCGCCGCCCGCGTCGAAGAGATATTTCACAGTGCCGTCTGCCGATTTCGACGAGCGCACGGGCTTTTCACGCCCGATGACGAAGTTTTCCTCAAGCCAACCTTTATTTTTCTTCGATATGTTGGCCATCTCATCAAACGAAGTCACGCGCTTGGCATATATCCAGTCGGCGATCTGCTTCGCCACGAATCGTGGCATTCCTCCTTGTTTCGCAACGCCCTCGAGGTCTGTGAGGGTCATGCCTATCAATGCCGGTTTCACAGTAATCTGAATTCTGTTAAAAAAACGGCCGTCCTCAGTCGAGGCGGCCGTTGCATTCACTTCTCGACGGGAATCAATCGCCGCCTTCGAATTTATAGTTCATATTCTTCAATTTCTCGCCACCCTTGAGCATGGCGTCGATATTGGGATTGACGAGCTGGTAATACTGCTGCTCGTAGTTAGCCTCGTTGAAGGGCATCGAAGCCGTACCGTTGCCGTTTACCACGAAAGCATACACACCGTCTTCGCCGGGAATCACCACAAGCTTCTTGTCAGCCTTTGAGCCGGCGATGCGGCCAAGCACCTTGGCATCGTTCACGCCCATGCCGCGGGCCATGCGGAATTCGGGAAGCTGACGGGGCTCAACGCCCATGGCCTTTGCCACGGCCTCGAGAGTGTTGCCGCCCTTCTTATACTCGGCTGCAAGGTCTTTGCCGGCCTTCTCACGACGCACCTTATTGGTGATATAGTTTTTCACGTCCGGATTAGAGGCGGGAACGTAGTCATCATACTGGGCGTCTACAGCCACTGCGTAGAGCATCGGGTTGGTTGCGTCTTTCGATTCGTATACGTGGCTTACTGCGCCCGGCTTGCCATCGATCATGACCCAGCGCACCACCTGACGCGAATCGGGGAAGAACTGGTTGTAGCCGGCCATGCGGGGCACCGCGGGAGTAGACTGAGTGAACTGGAAATTCTGCACATTGTAGCCTGCAGCCGCAGCATTCTTCGAGAAGAGCTCGGCGGTGTTGTTCTTGGCGAGATATGCCTCGAGTTTCTCTGTCTCAGCGGCTACTGTCTCAGCCGACGGATTGAGCTGATAGGAGTATTCCTCAAACTCCACGATTTCTACGGGAGCCTTCTGGGCCACCACCTTGGCGAGAACCGCACCCTGCGGAGTGCTCATGATGTTGATATATTTTCCTCCGGCGTTGCGGAGAGAATCAAGCTGCGAGGCAGTGAGGGCGTTGGTGGCTCCGCCTTCTGCATAGAGGGGAATCCACTGCTCTTTCTGAGCGAAGACACTGTCGGGGCCGAAAGCGGAAGCGAGGCTGTCGACCGAGAGGCCGGCGTTCAGACGGCTCGCAACCTTGGCGGGAAGGGCATCGCCGGCCACCTGGATGATGTTGAGCTGGATGGAGTCGAGTTCGTAGGAACGCTTGCCCATCTTCACGATATCGAAGCCACGGAGATTCTCAGTCACCATGCTCACCTGTCCGGGCTGAGCTCCCTGAACGAAGTTTTTCACAGCGGCATTGCGGATATCCTTGGCGCGGAGATGGCTGCGGGTCATCACCACTCCATCTTTCTTGATCTGCTGGCTGCTGACCTTATCGCCTAAAGTGTCGTTGAGCGCCTTCAGAGTATTCTGCGCGAGCTCCTTGGCTGCGGTACGGTCTGCGTCGCTTGCTGCGATGTTGATGGCGATGAAGCTAACCTCCTTAGTGGGCTCATACACCTCATAAAGATATTTCTCCGCATTGTAGGCGTCGTTGATCTCGGCGTCGCTCACGGGATATTTCTTCTCATCGATGGTGCCGTAAGGACGATATACGAGAGATACATTATTGGTGGCAACATAATCGTTGTAGAGGGCCTTCTTGTCGAGGTCGTTGGCCTTCACGGTTCCGGCCACGAGCTGCTGATACTTGTTGCGCTTGATCAGCTGCTTGGTCTGCTCTTCCATAGCGATCCAAAGCTGCTGGAAAGGCTTAGCCTGCTGCTCGCTCATACCGTTGCGGCCGGGATTGAAGATGATCTCGTAGGCCTGTGCCTGAGTCTTAAACGAGAAGCCGGGCTGGGTCAGATGCTGGAGGGTATGGCCGGGGGGCGCACGGG
>CAMWXO010000021.1 GCA_947178245.1 uncultured Porphyromonadaceae bacterium | reverse complement strand
GTCTATACCTATCAACAACCTTTATGTCATGAAAAAACGTTTTCTTCCTTTCTTGCTGATGATGACTGCGATGTGGTCTCCGGCAGCAGCTGCGGTCTCTGATTCGGATATGGCCGGGTATCTTTTCGTGTATTTCACCGGAAATGATCCGCGCGATGAGGCTATCTGTTACGCGCTGAGCCGCGACGGGCTTAATTTCCATGCCCTCAACGATAACGCTCCCATCATCGACTCAAAACTTATAAGCGAGACCGGCGGCGTGCGCGATCCCCACATACTGCGCTCTGAAGACGGCGAGGAATTCTATATGGTAGCCACCGATATGACCTGCTGCAAGGGATGGGACTCCAACCGCGGGCTGACTTTGCTGAAATCTTCCGATCTTGTGAACTGGACTCCATCGGTGATAAACATTCAGAAACGCTACAAGGGTAACGACGATCTGAAGCGCGTATGGGCTCCGCAGACCATCTACGACAAGGATGCCGGAAAATATATGGTCTATTTCTCGATGAAGCACGGCGACGGCCCCGATATCATCTATTACGTATATGCCAATGATGATTTCACCGATTTCATCGGCACGCCCAAGCCCCTTTTCATACCTGAGAACAAACTCAGCTGCATCGACGGCGATATTGTATATAAAGACGGTGAATATCACCTTTTCTACAAGACGGAGGGTCATGGCAACGGAATAAAGAAGGCCACTACCAAAAAACTGACTTCAGGGAAATGGACTGAATCTCCCGACTACAAGCAGCAGACGCGCAACGATGTGGAGGGAGCCGGCACTTACAAGAAAATCGGCGAAGACAAATACGTGCTGATGTATGACTGCTACCGCAACGGTGCATATCAGTTTACCGAATCCGCGGATCTTGACAATTTCAAAGTGATTGACTCCGAGGTGAGCATGGACTTCCATCCGCGTCACGGCAGCGTGATTCCCATCACGGATGAGGAATACGGGCGCCTGGAGCTGGCGTTCCCGTCGGCTGGCGTGAAGATCAAGAATCCGGTGCTTCCCGAGTTTCATGCAGATCCCGAGATACTTCTGAGCGGAAAGACGGGCAAATACTACATCTACTCCACCACCGACGGCTTTCCCGGCTGGGGCGGCACATACTTCACATGCTACAGTTCCGACAATCTGCGCGACTGGAACTATGAAGGGGTCGCGCTCGACGCCTCAACCGAGTCCATACCCTGGGCCGAGGGAAACCTCTGGGCTCCGGCCATCGAGGAGAAGGTGATCGACGGCAAACACAAGTATTTCCTCTATTTCAGCGCAAAGCCTAAGGAGGGGAGCGCGAAGCAGATAGGTGTGGCCGTGGCCGATTCCCCCACGGGCCCCTTCAAGGCCGACTCTGTGGCGTTCCTTACCAAATCGCCCGTCGGGCGCGGGCAGCAGATCGACGTGGATGTCTTCACCGATCCGGTGTCGGGAAAACCCTATCTCTACTGGGGCAACGGCTATATGGCCGGTGCAGAACTCAACCCCGACATGCGCAGCATCAAGGAGGAGACCATCACCGTGATGACTCCCGAGGGGGGCTCGAAGAAAGATTATCTCTACAGGGAGGGCCCATACGTGTTCTGGAACGACGGAGTTTATTATTTCCTATGGTCAGTTGACGACACCGGTTCGCCCAACTATCATGTGGCCTACGGCACTTCCGACTCTCCGCTCGGGCCTATCAGGGTGGCGGAGCGTCCCGTGCTCATGATACAGAAGTCGAGGGCCGGCATGATCGGCACCGCCCACAACTCGGTGCTGCGCGTACCCGGAAAAAACGGGGAAGCCGACCGCTGGTATATCGTCTATCACAGGATCAATCCTGACTATGTGAAAGCAGGCCCCGGCTACCACCGCGAGGTGTGCATTTCGCCGCTTAAATTCAATGCCGACGGCACCTTGATGGAGGTGAATCCAAGTCCGGTAAATTGAGATGAAATTCCAAATTCAAAATTGAACTGAGATGCATCAGATAGTAGCCGACTTTTTGCAGACACTCTTTCCCGAAGCAGCAGTAGACAGGATGCTCATGCCGGTTCTGGTGGTGTGCATAGCCGTCATTTCTCTTATTTCTTACTGGCTATGTATCAGACTTATCACCCCGCTCGTGAACTTGCTCACGCGCAAGACCGAGACAGAATGGGACGATGATATCCTCAACGGGCGCGCCATGCGGGCTTTCTCGCAGCTTGCCCCGGCGCTCGTGCTTTTCTGGCTTCTGCCCCAGGCCTTTACCGAGCATGCGTGGAGCATCACCATGATAGAGAAGGCCACCGAAGTGTATATAGTCTATGCCGTGGTGAATCTTCTTTGTGTGTTGATTTCCAACACCGTAGAAGGCTTCGAGCGCCGCGACAAGGCGAATGAGCACAATCTTTCGGTGGTGGAGGGAGCGATCAAACTCATCCTCTGGCTTGTGGCCGTCATCATCTCCATCTCCATAGTCTTCAATAAGAAGCCCGGAATGGTGCTGACCGGTTTCGGAGCGTCGGCGGCGGTGCTCATGCTGATCTTTCAAGACACGATCAAGGGCTTCGTGGCCGGAGTGCAGCTCACGCTCAACAATATGCTGAAGAAAGGCGACTGGATAATCTGCGACAAGGCAGGTGCCAACGGCGAGGTTCAGCACATCAAACTCACTACGGTGAAAGTGCGCAACTGGGACAACTCAATAGTCACCATCCATCCCTATACGCTCATCAGCGATTCGTTCAGAAATTATCAGAACATGCGCGAGGTGGGAGCGCGGCGTGTGGCCCGCAGCATCTATATCGACTTTGACTCCATACGCTTCCTGCGCAAGGATGAGATAGACTCCCTGCTTGCCGACGGCTTCATCTCGGAGCATGAGCTGAAGCATGCGTCGCAGCAAGTGAATCTCTCTCTCTTCCGTAAATATCTGATACGCTGGCTTGCCGCGCAGCCCGACGTCATCAAGAAGCATCCCGACCCGGCAGTGTTTCTGATGGTGCGTCAGCTTCAGCCCACTCCCGCGGGGCTGCCTCTTGAATTATACTTCTTCACCCGCATCACATCGTGGGCTGCCTACGAGCGTTTTCAGGCCGATGTGTTTGATCATGTCTATGCCTGCATCTCGCGCTTCTCGCTTCGCATCTATCAGGTGGGGATACCCGATAAGAAACAGATTATGAACTGAATATCAAATAGATACTGACTGCGGGTTAAAAATTTTTCAAAAAAATCACCCAAAAATTTGGAAGATTGGAATTATTGTTGTAATTTTGCACTCGCAATCGGGCGATTAGCTCAGCTGGTTTAGAGCGTCTGCCTTACAAGCAGAGGGTCTGCGGTTCGAATCCGTAATCGCCCACAAAAAGGAAATGTCCTCACCGAGGCATTTCCTTTTTTTATTTCAGTTTTTTTTAGTATTTTTGCGTCTGCATGAGTTTCAGACTATGAATCCTACATTAAGCGACATACAAAACCTCCGGATAGCCGACTTCGACTATCCCCTCCCCGACGAAAGGATAGCCCGGTATCCCCTTGCCGACCGTGACCGATGCAAGCTGCTGGTATTCAATGGTAAAGACATATCACATCAGCACTTTTCCGACCTCCCGGGCCTTCTGAAGCCCGACACGCTGCTCGTGATGAACAATACGCGGGTGATCAACGCGAGAATGGAATTTCACAAGGAGAGCGGCGCCCGCATCGAGATTTTCCTTCTCGAGCCCCTTTCTCCGCGCGACTACGCGCAGGCCTTTCAGCAGAGGGAGCGATGCGTGTGGCAGTGTATGGTAGGCAATCTCAAGAAATGGAAAGACGGAAGCCTCCGCAAGCAGCTCACTATCGGCGGCAAGGAAGTGACGGTGAGCGCCCGCCGGGGCGAGCCCCTGCCGGGCAACGCCCATGCGGTGACATTTGAATGGGACGATGCCTCGGTCACTTTCGCATCGATAGTGGAAGCCGGGGGCAACATTCCCATTCCTCCCTATCTCAACCGCGACACGGAAACGTCTGACAGCACTGACTATCAGACTGTCTACAGCCGGATAAGCGGCAGTGTGGCCGCCCCCACGGCCGGACTTCACTTCACGCCGGAACTTCTTCAGGCCCTGCGCGACCGCGGAGTGGATACCCGCGAGGTGACGCTTCATGTCGGCGCCGGCACCTTCCAGCCCGTGAAATCGGAAGAAATCGGAGGGCATCCCATGCATACCGAGGTGTTCGGCATTGATCTCGACCTCGTGCGCTCACTCCGCAAAGCGCTTGCCGGGGGGCATCCTGTAGTGGCCGTGGGCACCACTACGGTGCGCACTCTCGAATCGCTTCCCATTCTCGGCATGAAGGTGATGCAGGGCGACGAGAGCATGAAAATCGGCCAGTGGGAAGCCTATTCTGCCGAGGCCTTATCGCTTGACACCGATAAGGCGCTCGCTGCCCTGGAATCCTTCATGGAGCACTCCGGCCTTCAGAGCATGCAGGCATCCACGGCCATAATGATAGCGCCCGGTTTCAGATGGCGCATAGCAGGCGGCCTGATCACCAACTTCCATCAGCCGCGCTCCACGCTCCTTCTGCTGGTGTCTTCATTTCTCGGCGGAGGAAAAGACTGGGAGCGCGTATATGAGGAAGCGCTGCGCGCCGACTACAGGTTCCTGTCATACGGCGACGCCTGCTTCTTCCATCATTGAGAATTTATCCTACACAACCGACAGAATAACATGACGATAAACCTACCAGGATCGAAAAGCATAGCAGCCCGAGCGCTTGTGTGCCGGCTTCTCGGAGGGCACGACACGGTGCTTGCCAATCTTCCCGATTGCGGCGACACGCGGGGAATGCTCCGTCTTACGGCAGCTGTGCGCGAAGCGCTCCTCACCGGAAAGGCTGCGACGGCCGATATCGGTGAAGGGGGCACCACACTCCGCTTCGGAATGGCTGCCTGCGCCTCTATTCCCGGCCTCGACATTACCCTCATCGGCTCACCAAGGCTGATGGAGCGCCCCCACTCCACGCTCATCGACGCCCTGCGCTCATCAGGTGCCGATATCACGCCGATAGCGGAAAAAAACGCGCTGCATATCATAGGCAAGGAGCTCCCGGGAGGTGAAATCAGCCTCGACGGGTCGGTCAGCAGCCAATATCTCTCGGCCCTCATGCTCTCGGCCCCTGTATGGAAAGATACCACCATCTTCCGGCTCTCGGCTCCGGTGGTCTCCATTCCCTATATCACCATGACTGCGGGAGTGATGCGCGCATTCGGGGCTGAAGTCAATATAGAGGAGACGTCTGAAGGTCTCTCCGTGACGGTGAATGCCACCGGCTACGCTCAATGTGCCCGCTATGAAGTGGAGGGAGACTGGAGCGGCGCCTCATATTTTTATGAGGCCCAACTGCTGATGCAGGCACTCGGACTTGATGTGCCGGAGATCACGATGCCGACGCTGAAAGCGCCTGCCGAATCGCTTCAGGGCGACAGCCGCGTGGCTGCTGTTTTCGCCGAGGCGTCGTGTCTGCTCAAGGCCAAAGGAAGCGGAGAGCCCTTCTATCTCAACCTCAGGGATGCGCCTGATCTCACACCGGCAGTAGCCGTGGGGCTGACACTGGCGGGAATACCTTTCCGGATAGAAGGTATCGGCCATCTACGGCACAAGGAGAGCGACCGCCTCAGCGCCATCACCACCGAACTCGGGCGACTCGGATATGTCGTGGAGGCAGAGGGCGACTCGATGAGATATGACGGCCGGCGATGCGGGAGGGAAGCATCCCCTCACATACGCACCTATCAGGATCACCGCATGGCCATGGCATTCGCACCTGCACGAATGCTCTCAGACGATATTTCGATTCTCAATCCCGAAGTGGTGGAAAAGTCCTTTCCCGACTATTGGCGGGAGATGGATAAGGTGATGGCCACCGCATCATATCCAACGCTGAAACATACTGACTTATGACAGGTGCATTGCTCATACTGGCGGTGACGGCCGCCATAGGATTCCTGCTATGGCTCTGGGAGCGCTACCGCACCGCGAGGCATGGCGCCTCGCTGCATCACCATGCGCCGGCTTCGGCACCCGAAGATGCCGGGGAGGCTACGGGAGTATGCTGCGGGCTGCATGCCATCTGCGAGAAGACGGGGCAGATCAACGAGCCTCCGGTCTACTATGACGATGAGGAGCTCGACCGCTTCGCTGGCAGAGATGCCCGCGACTATTCCGATGCCGAGACGGAAGAATTCCGCGACGTATTGCTGACACTTGCTCCGGGTGAGGCTCCCGGCTGGGCCCTGAGTCTGCAGAAGCGGCGCATCAATCTTCCGGCCGACCTGAAACCTGAACTGGATCTTTTACTAATCGAGAACTGACAAAGTGGAACTGCTTGAATTTGAATTTTTCAGGAATGCCATCTTGGGAGTGGCCCTGATCTCGATCGCCGCCGCGGTGATCGGAGTCTACGTAGTCACCCGCCGCATGGTCTTCATAGCCGGAGGCATCACCCACACCTGCTTCGGAGGTCTGGGACTGGGTTATTATCTTGGCTGGAACCCCATTGCCACGGCAGCGGCCTTCGCCGTGGGCGCCGGTCTCGGTGTCGATGTCCTCTCGCGCCGACGCGTACGCCAGGACTCCGCGATAGCAGTGGTCTGGGCGCTTGGTATGGCCTTAGGCGTCCTGTTTGTCTTCCTTACCCCCGGCTACGTGCCCGAACTCAATGCGTTTCTCTTCGGAAATGTCCTCAATATCACACGTTCCGATCTCTGGCTTTTTGCCGCGTTTACTGCGGTTTCGGTGCTGCTTTTCCTGCTTTTCGGACGTGTGATCACGGCGATAAGCTTCGATGAGGATTTCGCCGCCACGCGTCATCTGCCCGTAAAAGCGGTCAATGCCGTCATGATGACCATGACGGCACTGTGCATAGTGCTTACCATCAAAATGATCGGGGTGATGCTTCTGATGTCGCTCCTGTCGCTTCCGCAGCTTATAGCCGAGCGGTTCACGCGCCGCTATTCCCGCCTCATGATAATGTCGGGCATCATCTCTCTTGCCGGCTGCCTCGGCGGGCTTTGGATTTCGGTGGTGATAGACGTTCCGGCCTCCGCCATCATCGTGATCCTTCTGGCTGCGCTCTACGGAGGCGTATCGCTTTTGAGGCGCTCCTGAAGTATTATTTCCGGTTGAAGTCAGCGGGAATCTCGCCCCAGAGCTCGGTCTGCCATTTCAGGATCCTGACAGGCCAGTTATTGGCGCGCACCCATGCCAGCGCACGCGCCAGAAGATCGAAGACACGGCGGTTTTTCTCCGTAGGCTTGAGCTGGGTCTTGACCTGGCGGTTGCGTACCCAGGCCATGGCGGTCTTTGAATCGGAATAGATCGTGTGCCACTCGCCGCGCTTCTTCATCTCGGCCAAGGCATGGACAATGGCGAGAAACTCCCCTATGTTGTTAGTGCCCTGCTCCATTGGCCCGACTCTGAATAGCTGCTGCCCCGTGGCGAGATCTACGCCCCGATATTCCAGCAGCCCGGGATTTCCCTGACATGATGCATCCACAGCCCAAGCCGTGAGGTCGATGTCGGGATTATCCTTATATGAAGGCATGTCGTTGGCGTCTCTCCTGTCGGCGGCGGCGATCAGGATGCTTCCGAGATCGGCCCCCGAAGAGTCGCCGCAGCCTTTCCGGAACGCCTCGGCGGCCTCGGCAGCGGAATTGAACGATTTATACCGGGCTCCCTTAAAATTGAGTATCTGCTCTTCGGCATCGTTCCAGTTGTCGTAGACACCGGGCTGGCGCCCCTCCCATACGCAATAGAATTTCGCCATGGTCAGAGCCCTGCCGCTCTCTTGATGAGAAGCGGAATATCAGTATTGTCGAGGCTGCCCGTGAAGAGGCCGGAGCCGGCTCCTATGGCGTAGACCGGCACCATATTTCCGGCATGCGACGTGGTGGTCCAGCCTATGCCCATCCGGGCCGAGAGGAGGTCGTATATCCTGGCTGTGAAAGCGTTGAACGTCTGATACCATGTCTCCTGCTCCTGAGCGTTTTTCTCGATGAATGTCTTGTCGAAAAGACGCCGGAGTTCAGCTGTCTCCTCTTCGGTGATAGGCACTATGTCCCAGAAGCCGAGTTTATCGCGGAGCTGGCGCTCCATCACCTCCCATGAGGGATTTTCCGACTTGCCGAACTCCCGTGCCCAGTCGTTGAAGCGGTCTTTCGAGATGCGCTGCGCGTCAGCGTAGGCTATGTTCTGGTTTTTTCCGGGGCGTCCGTAGGCCATTCCTCCGGTGTCGTGGTCAGCGGTCACCACGATAAGGGTCTCGTCGGGATGGCGGAGATAGAACTGATATGCCACGTTGATGGCATCCTGAAAATTGAGAATCTCCTTTATGACGCCGCCCGGGTCGTTGGCGTGGGCGGCCCAGTCGATGTTGCCTCCTTCAATCATCATAAGGAAGCGGTCAGGGTTGTCGTTGCGCAGGGTATGGAGGCATGCTTCAGTGATGTCGGCACAGGTCATCGCTCCGGGTACGGAATCGATGGTATAGCCCACTTGGCCACTCATCGGGGTGTCGGAATACATCAGGACTTTCTTAGGGAATTTCCCCTTCTGCCTGAGATCGGCAAACTGTCCGTTGCCCTCCACCGTCTCGTAGCCGGCCTTCTTCATGTCGGCCCTGAAGCGGTCGAATTCGGGGGAATCCTTATGTCCGAGCTTAAAACCGCCTCCGGCGAGAAACGTCAGACCGCTTCCGGCAGCCTGGGGAGCGATAGACTCCTTCATGCCGCGATTTGCGGCGTGCGCATACCATGCAGCGGGAGTGGCGTCGTCGGCCTGCACGGTGGTGCCGACACCCACGGCATATCCGGCATTCATGAAGTCGACAGCGATGCTGTTCACCGGCACCGTGTCGGGATTCATACCTACCATGCTGTTCTTGGTCTTGTGTCCGGTAGAGAGGGCTGTGCCCGCGGCGGCGGAATCCGTGATGGTGTTCGATGCAGAATAAGTGCGTGCCTGGGAAGCAACCGGGAACGTCATCATAAGAATAGGCTGCTGTGAGTGCAGCACTTCACGGTTATATATTTCCGTTGCGTTGACATGGCCGAGACCCATGCCGTCGCCGATGAAGTAGAAGATGTATTTTGCGTCTTGGGCGCTTACGGAGCCGGAAGCCAGGGCTGCCGAGAGGGTGAGGGCGAGAAGGGCCTTTCGTGTAGTCATTTCTATTTGTCTAATAAGTAAGATATTTTCAATTCAAAATCACACATTGAAGCGGAAGTGCATGATGTCGCCGTCCTGCACCACGTATTCCTTTCCTTCCACGGCCATTTTGCCGGCTTCCTTCACGGCGGTCTCGCTGCCGAGCGATACGTAGTCGTCATATTTGATCACTTCGGCGCGGATGAATCCTTTCTCGAAGTCGGTGTGGATGATTCCGGCAGCCTGCGGCGCCTTGGTGCCGCGCAGGAAAGTCCAGGCCCTCACTTCGTCGGGGCCGGCGGTGAAGTAAGTCTGGAGGTCGAGCAGCGCGTATGCGGCACGGATAAGGCGTGATACGCCCGATTCGCTGAGGCCGATGCTCTCGAGAAATTCCTGACGGTCTTCGTATGTGTCAAGTTCGGCTATCTCGCTCTCGGTCTTCGCAGCCACCACGAGAATCTGCGCACCTTCGTCGGCCACAGCCTTTCTCACGGCCTCCACGTATGCGTTGCCCGAGGCTGCTGACGCGTCGTCAACGTTGCAGACATACATCACGGGCTTGTTGGTGAGCAGGAAGAGATCGCGGGCGAAAAGCAACTCGTCTTTGGTCTCGAATTTCACGCTTCGGGCCGGCTTTCCGGCTTCGAGCGCTTCCTTGTAGGCTTCGAGCACTCCGGTCTGCATCTTGGCGGCTTTGTCGCCTGCGGCGGCTGCCTTCTTTGTCTTCACGAGGCGCGACTCGATGGTCTCGAGGTCTTTTATCTGAAGTTCATAGTCGATTATCTCCTTATCACGCACGGGGTCGATAGTGGTATCGACGTGAGTTATGTTGTCGTCGTCAAAGCAGCGGAGCACGTGGAGTATGGCGTCTGTCTCGCGTATATTGGCGAGAAACTTGTTGCCGAGTCCCTCACCCTTCGAGGCTCCCTTCACGAGTCCGGCTATGTCCACGATCTCTACCGTTGCCGGGACGGTGCTTTTGGGGTTGCACATCTCCACGAGTTTCGTCAGCCTGTCGTCGGGCACTGAAATCACGCCGACATTGGGTTCGATGGTGCAGAACGGGAAGTTCGCGCTCTGTGCCTTAGCATTGCTGAGGCAGTTGAAGAGAGTGGATTTGCCTACGTTTGGGAGGCCCACAATACCGCATTTTAAAGCCATAATATATTTGAGTTGTCAGTTGTTTCGTATTGCATTTTCAATGCAAAATTAAACGAAAAATGGGTGAAATGCAAATTTTGAGGTCAATAATTAGGAAAAGATGTAAAAATACATTATTTTTGCAGTTTGATATCGCACGTCGCCGGGCCGATGCCCCGCGCGGCAACTAAAAATATAAGGACATGTCACTTTTTGAAACCGTATCGGCCGACATTCAGGCGGCCATGAAAGCCCGCGAGAAGGTGCGTCTTGAGGCGCTTCGCGGAGCGAAGAAAGAATTTCTCGAGGCCAAGACCGCTCCCGGCGCCAATGGTGAGCTCTCCGACGAGCAGGCCGTGAAGATCCTGATGAAGATGGTGAAGCAGCGCAAGGAAAGCGCACGAATCTATATTGAGAACGCACGTCAGGAACTCGCCGACAACGAGCTCGCCGAGGCTGCCGTGCTTGAAGAATACCTTCCCAAGCAGCTTTCCGCCGAGGAGCTGGAGGCCGAGATAAAGGCAATCATCGCTGAGGTTGGCGCCACGTCAGCCAAGGAGATGGGAAAAGTGATGGGAGTGGCCACGAAGCGCCTCGCAGGTCGCGCCGACGGACGCACCATCCAGGGAGTAGTGAAGCAGCTGCTTCCTTAATTAATTTTATAAGTCTTATAAATCTTATAAAACAACAAAAAAAAAGATGTTACTACTAAGCACCATAAAGGCTGATCCGGAATTTGTGATCAGCCGGCTTGCGGTGAAAGGGTTCGACGGACGTGCCGTGATCACCGAAATCCTCGAAATAGATGCCGAGCGCCGACGCCTTCAGCAGAAGACCGAGGCCGACGCTTCTCAGCTCAATAAGTTTGCCAAGTCGATAGGCGCCCTCATGAAGGAAGGGAAGAAAGACGAGGCTGAGGCCGCGAAGGCTGAAGTGGCCCGCATCAAGGGAGAGACCGCCGGCCTGCAGGACAGACTCGCCGAATGCGAGGAGAAGATGACGGCGCTTCTGCTGACGGTGCCGAATCTTCCCTACGAGGGTGTACCCGAAGGAAAGACGGCCGAAGACAATGTGGTGGAGAAGACCGGCGGAGTGATACCCGAACTTCCGGCCGACGCCCTCCCTCACTGGGATCTGGCAAAGAAATATAACATCATAGACTTCGAACTCGGCGTGAAGGTGACGGGTGCGGGCTTTCCTTTCTACATAGGCAAGGGTGCGCGCCTGCAGCGCGCGCTGCAGCAGTTCTTCCTCGACGAGGCCTGGGCCGCAGGCTATATCGAGGTGGAGCCTCCGTTTGTGGTGAACGAAGCATCGGGCTACGGCACCGGTCAGCTTCCCGACAAGGAGGGGCAGATGTATCATGTGCAGCTCGACAATCTCTATCTGATTCCTACGGCCGAGGTGCCCGTGACCAATATCTACCGCGACGTCATCATTCCCGAGGCCGAGCTTCCCAAGAAGAATTGCGCCTATTCTCCCTGCTGGCGCCGCGAGGCCGGAAGCTACGGCAAAGACGTGAGGGGACTCAACCGCCTGCATCAGTTTGACAAGGTGGAGATCGTGAGAATCGAGAAGCCCGAGAACTCATACGCCGCTCTCGAAGAGATGAAAGACCACGTGCAGGGCCTTCTCGAGAAACTGGGCCTTCCCTGGCATATACTCCGCCTCTGCGGCGGCGACATGAGCTTCACGAGCGCCATCACTTTCGACTTCGAGGTGTATTCCGCCGCTCAGAAGCGCTGGCTTGAGGTGAGCTCGGTGTCAAACTTCGAGACCTATCAGGCCAACCGCCTGAAATGCCGCTACCGCGGTGCCGACAAGAAAATACAGCTTTGCCACACCCTCAACGGCAGCGCCCTGGCTCTGCCGAGAATCGTGGCCGCACTTCTTGAAAACAATCAGACTCCCGAGGGCATCGTGATTCCGGAATGCCTCAGAAAATATACCGGATTCGACATAATCAATTAATTGAGAATCGTGAATTGAGAAACCGGTGCTGCGCTGTTATCGCTCCGTATTCTGAAAATTCTCAATTCTACATTCTCCATTCTCAATTATAATACGGATGACTGCCTACATAAGCAAGGAAGAAAGAGCAATTCCGATCAGCGACCCCACGGGCCGCTGGTCGGAACTCACGCTGCTTCCCGAATGGGAAGAGGAACTCTACGACGTGTATACGGTGAAAAAACACGGCAAATGGGTGATGCTCAAGGCCCTGAAAGAAGAATTCAGGGGCAATCCCCGCTTTGAGGCAATACTTGAGAAGGAATTCGACACCAGATACAATCTCGCTCATGCCAACATTGTGATGGTCAATGATCTGGAGGAAATTCCCGGAATCGGGCGCGCCATCATCACCGATGACGCCTACGGCTACTCGCTGCGGCGCCTTATCGATGAAAAACGCCTGACGCCGAAGATAATACACCGGCTCGAGACGCAACTGCCCGACGCGCTCGAGTATATTCAGGAAAATCACGTGATGCACCTGCCCATCACGCCCGACAACATCATATTTACGGAATATAACGAAAACCTGAAACTCACCAACGTGGGCTATGATCACCGCGAGCAGCTTGAAAGCCAGGACACGAAGATGGACATAATAAACTATGGCCGGCTTCTGAACCGGGTGCTCGACAATCTGCCCGAACGATTGCCTCACCTGCGGAGAGTGGCAAGAAAAGCGGCCGACCCCGAAGGCCCTATCGATAATATTCAGGATCTCAGGATGGCCCTGCGCCAGAGAAGCCAGACCTCAATCACAGTGTGGCTGCTCGCCTTCATAGCCGTGATGCTGGCCGTACTGATAGCTCTAACCTTACGATAATCATGGAAATTGAGATAAGAGAGATTCCGCTCACTCCGGGAGCGCTCAGGAAATTCACCCGGTTTCAGATCGACATGTATGAAGACAATCCCTATTTCGTGCCCCCTCTGATCACAGACGATATCGATACGCTCAACCCCAAGAAGAATCCCGCGTTCGATTTCTGCGAGGCCCGCTGCTTCATGGCTTTCAAGGGCGGCCGTCCTGTGGGAAGAATAGCCGGAATCATCAATCATAAGGTGAACGAGGCCACCGGAGCGAAAGACGTGCGGTTTGGATTCATCGACTTTACCGACGAGATAGAAGTGTCGCGCGCGCTTCTCGGCGCTGTGGAGCAGTGGGGCAAGGAGCGCGGTCTCACCCGGGTGGTGGGGCCCCTCGGATTCACCGATCTCGACCATGAGGGAATGCTGGTGGAAGGTTTCGGCGAACTCGGCACCATGGCCACCATCTACAACTACTCTTATTATCCCGAACACATGCACGCGCTCGGCTATGAGAAAGATGCCGACTGGGTGGAATATCTCATGGAGGTGCCCGACGGGGTGCCCGACAAGCATCTGCGCATCGCAGAGATAGTGAAGAAGAAGTTCGGGCTGCGGGTGGTGAAATTCACAAGCAAGAAAGAGATTAAGGCGAAATACGGCGTGGCCCTGTTCAAGCTCGTGAACGAGGCCTACGAGCAGCTTTACCAATATTCCCCGCTGAGCGACCGCCAGATCGACCACTATATCAACGTCTATCTCGGTCTGCTCGACCTGAGCCTTATCAGCTGCATAGTAGACCGCGACGACAAGCTCGTGGGAGTGGGAATCTCGATGCCTTCCATGAGCCGGGCCCTGCAGAAGTCGCAAGGCAAACTCTTCCCACTGGGATGGTGGCATCTGCTCAAAGGTCTGAAAGGGAAAAACGACCGGGTAGATCTTCTGCTGGTGGCCGTGAAGCCGGAATATCAGGGCAAGGGTGTGAATGCCCTTCTCTTCACCGACCTGATTCCTGCTTTCATCGGGCACGGATACCGCTATGCCGAGTCTAATCCGGAACTGGAGACAAACGCTAAGGTGCAGAACCAGTGGGATGCCTTCAGCCACAGGCAGCACCGCCGCCGCCGCAGTTATGCCAAGCCCATAGAGTGAGATAATGAACGGAGCTGAAAACGTTAAACCATACAACGACGTCGAGGATAAGGGGAAGCAGGTGGGCGAGATGTTTGACAGCATCGCGCCGGCCTACGACTTCATGAATACCCTTATGACCGGCGGGCTTCACCGCCACTGGCGCAACAAGGCGCTGAAGATGGCTGCCTCGCGGCTGCGGGAAGGACGCCCTGAGACGGTGCTCGACGTGGCGTGTGGCACGGGCGACGTATCGTTCCGGCTGCACGAGATGTTTCCGGAAGCCCGTATCACCGGGCTCGATCTGTCGCCGGGAATGCTGATGGTGGCCAAGGGAAAACTCGAAGGTCTGGACAAGGAGACGCAGGAGCTCATCACCTTCATGGAGGGTGATTGCCTTCGGATGCCATTCGCCGACGAGACATTCGACATGATTACGGTAGCCTACGGCGTGCGCAACTTCGAGCGTCTTGAAGACGGCTACCGCGAGATGCTGAGGGTGCTGAAGCCCGGAGGAGTGCTCTGTGTCATAGAGCTTTCCGAGCCTGCAAGTGCTCCGGTCAGGAGTCTCTACCGTCTGTATTCCCGCAATGTCATCCCTTTCATCGGGAAACTGGTGTCGCACGACACGCGAGCCTACAGTTATCTGCCTGAATCGATAGCCGCATGCCCGCAGCGCCGTGAGATGACGGCAATGATGGAGCGCGCGGGCTTCCGAGGCGCCATATTCAAGTCGCTGACGCTGGGCGTCATCACGATCTACATCGCTACAAAATGAATAGAAAAGATTTTGAAATAATGGCCCCGGTAGGCAGCTGGGAATCGCTTGCCGCGGCCCTGGATGCCGGTGCCGACGCAGTATATTTCGGCATCGAGGGCCTCAATATGCGTTCGCGGTCGAGCGCCAACTTCACGGCCGATGATATGGACGAGATAGTGAGGCGCTGCCGCGAGAGAGGCGTGAAGAGCTACCTCACGGTCAATACGGTGATCTACGATGCCGACATGGAGCTTCTCCATAAGATCATCGACCGCGCTCACGCGGCCGGCATCTCGGCCATCATCGCCTCAGACATGGCGGCAATCCTCTATGCGCGATCGATAGGCCAGGAAGTGCATATCTCAACCCAGGTGAATGTCACCAATGTGGAGGCTGTGCGCTTCTACGCGCAGTTTGCCGACGTGATGGTGCTCGCGCGCGAACTCAATCTCGACCAGGTGAAGGTGATTCACGAGGCCATAGAGAAGGAGGGGCTGAAAGGCCCCGACGGGGCCCCCGTAAGGCTCGAGATGTTCTGCCACGGAGCCCTCTGCATGGCGGTGAGCGGCAAATGCTACCTCTCGCTCCATCAGATGAATTCCGCCGCCAACAGGGGAGCATGCACGCAGATATGCCGCCGCTCCTACACCGTCACCGACAAGGAGACCGGCGACCAGCTCGAGGTGGACAACCAATATATAATGAGCCCGAAAGACCTGAAGACAATTCATTTTCTCCGCCGCATGGTAGATGCCGGCGTGAGGGTCTTCAAGATAGAGGGGCGCGCCAGAGGGCCGGAATATGTGAAGGAAGTGGTGGAATGCTATTCGGAAGCGCTCTCTGCGATCTGCGACGGAAGCCTGACCGACGAGATGCTCGAAGGCTGGGAGACCCGTCTGGCGAAAGTGTTCAACCGCGGCTACTGGGACGGCTACTATCTCGGACAGCGCCTCGGAGAGTGGAGCGGAAAGTATGGAAGCAGCAGCACCCGTGTGAAGGAATATGTGGCTAAGGGAATACGCTACTACGACCGCCTCGGCGTAGGGGAGTTCCAGATGGAAAGCGGAGTGCTCCGCCCGGGCGATGAAGTGGTGGTGACCGGCCCCACTACGGGAGCCCTCATATTCAAGGTGGAAGAATTGCGGCTGACTACTGAGCCCGTGGCGGAGGTGAAGAAAGGCGACCGCTTCTCACTCCCCGTCCCGGCGAAGATACGCGCCTCAGACCGACTTTATCTCTGGCGTGATAAAACATTAAAGGAAGATAAATGAACCACATGGAGCATTGGTTGTTGTAATAGTAATGAATCATTAATTAAGAACATTACTATGAAGAAAATCAATCAATTCGCAGTAGGCGCAGCCCTCCTTTTCGGCGCAGCGGCTCTCTCTTCCTGCTCTGAGGAAAAAAACGCCATGATCGGCAGCTGGACATCGGCCACCCCCGAAACAGTAGTTCCCGCCATAGAAGGCTCTTCATCAGCCACAGCGGTGACAACCTTCGACTTCAGCGAGGGAACTGATAAAGTCAGCGGCCCCGTGAAGATGACCACCGACTATAACGTGACTGCTCCCGACTCAGTAGGCAACCCCGTGACCTATACGGTGAAGGCGTCTGTAGAAGGAAAGTGGACCCGCGAGGAAAAAGGCGATGATGACTATTTCATCTCGTTTGACCAGAACACGCTTGATGTGGCCGGCGTAGACGCTCCCGACGGACTCGGAGCCGTGACCGCGACATTCATGGGAAGCCTCG
>CAMWXO010000020.1 GCA_947178245.1 uncultured Porphyromonadaceae bacterium | reverse complement strand
CACGGAATACGAGATTCATGAGCGTCTCGTGGGTTAGGAGATGTGTATTAGATTCAGAACAAGGAGCCGGCAAATGCTCTCTTCTGCCGCTTGCGCTCATCGAGAGTATTCCGGAGGGGAAGATTCTCATGCTCGAACCGCGAAGGATAGCCGCGAGGCAGGTAGCCGCCCGCATGGCCACCATGCTGGGTGAGGCAACCGGGATCACCGTGGGCTATCGTGTGCGCTTCGAGAGCAAGGTCTCTCAGGCAACGCGAATAGAAGTGCTGACCGAGGGCATCCTTGAGAGAATGCTGGTGGAAGACCCTACTCTTGCCGGCGTTTCTGCAGTGATCTTCGATGAGTTTCACGAGCGCAGCCTTACTTCTGATCTCACACTTGCCCTGACACGCGAAATTCAGAATCTGGTGCGTCCTGATCTGAAGATTCTCGTCATGTCGGCCACTATCGATGCCGGGGCTCTGTGCCGGCAGATGGACGCCCGCCATCTCCACAGTGAGGGGCGCATGCATGAAGTGGAAGTGATTTATGGAGAAGACTTCGATCCCGGAGATTGTCCGGAGGTCGTGGCGAGGGCAGTCAGGAGAGCGCTGCGCGAGCGTGACGGCAATATACTTGCGTTTCTGCCCGGGCAGGCTGAAATAATGAGATGCCTTGAACTTCTGCTCCCCTGCAAAGAGGATGTGGAAATCCTCACCCTTTTCGGAATGATGCCACACTCCGAGCAGCAGAAGGCACTCACCCCCTCATGCAACGGGAAAAGACGCGTCTACCTCGCCTCTCCCATAGCCGAGACTTCTCTCACGATAGAAGGAGTCTCTACAATAGTGGACTCGGGATTATATCGAGCTCCGGAGTTTGTGCCATCTACCGGGCTTAGCCGACTCACCACAAAACGAATCTCGCTCGACATGGCCACGCAGCGGGCCGGAAGGGCCGGACGTCTCAGCGATGGAGTATGCTACAGGCTCTGGACTAAGGCAACAGAATCGAGAATGGCTGAAAGCCGGCAACCTGAAATAGAATCGGCTGATCTATCGGGCATGATGCTCTCGGTGGCGGCATGGGGAGAGACAGATGCGATGCGTCTACCATGGATCTCGCCGCCCCCGGCAGGGCATCTGGCCAATGCCGCCAACCTGCTCCGCATCCTGGGCGCCATCGACAACTCCAATCATCTCACCCCCAAGGGTCAGCGTCTTGCGCTGCTGCCATGCCATCCACGCATAGCGAGTATGCTGACCGAAGCCGGGCCTCTGAAGGCACTCGCGGCCGACATTGCCGCGCTTCTCGAAGAGAAAGATCCCGTCAATGACGAATCCGATGCCGATATATCCAATCGCATAGCGATGCTACGGCAATATCGCCGGGGCAAGATTCCAACCCGGTGGCTCAGGATTGATAATATCTCGTCGCAGTATCGCCGTCTTGTGCATGCGGCGCCTGATCAGGAAGATCATTCCCCCGAGGATATAGGAGAGCTCGTGGCTATGGCATATCCGGAAAGGATCGCCATGCCCGACGGCTCCGGACACTACCGCCTTGCCTCGGGAGGCAACCGTATAGCACTGCATACTGCCGACAATCTCGCCCGTCATGAAATGCTTGCGGTGGCCTCGATGGGGAAACGCATCTTTCTCGCGGCTCCCGTGAGCAGGGAATTCGTGATGTCGAAAGGGAAATGGATGGAGAGCGTGATCTGGGATTCCCGCGAAGGCAAAGCCGTAGCACGCGATGAGCTTCGGGTAGGTGTGCTTACACTGGCAACACGTCCGGCTAAAGGTGATGTGAGGGGCATGATCGCATCCGCAATTGCAGCGGCAGCCCCCAAAGAGGGACTCACGATGTTTGATTTCAACGACGATGTGATGGCGATGCAGGTCAGGATCTCAGCTATGGCGTCGTGGCATCCTGAGCTCGACTTGCCCGACATCTCCACCGAGGCTCTGCTCAACACTGCCTCGGAGTGGCTGCCGCTCTATATCGGGAATGCGACGACAGTGCAGGAACTCCGGAAAATCAACATGTGCGACGTGATATTCGGAATGCTTGATTATGGACAGCAGCAGGAGATAGACCGGCTGGCTCCTACGCACATCAAATTACCATCGGGGCGCAACGCGCGCATTCATTACCGACGCGGGGCCGAGGCTCCGGTGGTGAGCGCTCGTCTGCAGGATTGCTTCGGCCTGATGCAGACCCCGAGGATAGACGCGGGTAAACGTCCCGTACTGATGGAACTTCTATCACCGGGCTTCAAGCCTGTGCAGCTCACACAAGATATGGAAGGCTTCTGGCGAGAGACTTACTTCGAGGTGAGGAAGGAATTGAGACGCAGATACCCGAAGCACCGTTGGCCGGATGATCCGGCAGCAATCTCATAACCGTACTTTTCCCGCAGTGGATAGACTAAAACCTCGGATTTTACGTTAATTAATATGATAATGCATTTAAGAAACAAATAGACCGAAATATTATGAAGCGTATTTTTTTCACAGTTCTCACGTTCCTTGCAATCTTTGCAGTTTCGGCTGCTGTAGGTTGCTCAGACTCCAAAGGAGATACACCCGATGAGCCGACTCCTCCTCAGCAGGAAGAGGAAAATCCTTCAGGCTCTGATGAGCCCGATCCTTCGGGCCCGGGCAACGATGACCAGACCGGCATTCACGGATCTACGCCAGCAGAAATAGCCCTCTCCATGGGCTTGGGATGGAATCTCGGCAATCAGATGGACGCATGGGCCAACAACGTTGCCAACGAGACCTGCTGGGGCAATCCCAAAGCCACACCTCAACTCTTTGCCAAACTGAAGGAAGCCGGAATTCAGACAGTCAGGATTCCCGTGACATGGCTTGGTAAAGTAGGCGAGGCGCCCTCCTACACCATCGACAGCGCATGGCTTGACCGCGTTGCCGAACTTGTAGGATATGCAAAAGACGCCGGACTGAACGCAATAATCAACATCCATCACGACGGTGCCGATTCAAAGCACTGGCTCGATATCAAGACCGCTGCAAACAATGCGGAAGTGCAGGCTGCGACCATAGCGCAACTGAAAGCGATGTGGACCCAGATTTCCAATAAATTCCAGGATGAGGATAATTACCTTATGTTTGAAGTCTTCAACGAGATTCATGACGGCGGCTGGGGCTGGGGCGACAACCGCAAGGACGGCGGCAAACAATACCGTGCGCTCAATGAATGGAATCAGGCGGCGGTAGATGCGATCAGAGCCACGGGAGGCAAGAACGCAACCCGCTGGATAGGTGTGCCGGCCTACTGCACGAATGCCGACCTCTCGTTTGACTCCGCATTCAAGATGCCGAGCGATCCCGCAGGACGCACAATGCTCTCACTGCATTTCTATGACCCTTACGACTACACACTTGAGGCAAATTTCCCGGAATGGGGACACACCGGCAAGAATGTTGCTAACTATGGCGATGAGAAGAGCATGACCACCACATTCTCAAAGATCAAGAAAAACTGGATCGACAAGGGTGTGCCCGTCTACTTCGGAGAAGTGGGATGCGTGCGCCGTGCCAATGCACGTGAAGAAGCATTCCGTCTCTACTATCTCGAATACCTGACAAAAGCCTGCCGCGACTACTCAATACCACCGGTATATTGGGACAATGGCGCCTCCGGTGCCGGGCGTGAGTGCTCCGGTCTTTTCAATCGCTCCACAGGCGCATTCCTCAACGACGGTGCAGATGTAGTGGCCGTCATGGTGAAAGGCTTCACCACAGACGACCCCGCATATACCCTCAACACTGTATATGCTTCGGCTCCCAAATAATCGGAGCTTCTGAATCTCCCCCATCGGGAAGCGACAGAAGCCGCAGTAAACTTTAACTGACCCTTACAACAAGTCACCCATCCGGATAAACAATAGGATGGGTGACTTGTTATAAGTTATAACGAAGTCTTATATCTATGGAAACACCTCTACGCACCATCACCGACGGCTGCACGGCAGCCGCATACGTGGCATACGCCCTGAGCGATATCGCCACCATCTATCCCATCACCCCTATCGCATCAATGGGCGACACCGCACAGAAGTGGGCGGTAGACGGCCGCGTGAATGTATTCGGACGCACCATGAAAGTAGTGGAGATGGAGAGCGAGCTCGGAGCGGCTGGAGCCACTCACGGAGCACTCTCCGGAGGAGCGCTCGCCACAACGTTCACTTCCTCTCAGGGTCTGCTTCTCATGATTCCCAATATGTATAAAATTTCGGGTGAATTGCTGCCGGGTGTCTTCCATGTGGGATGCCGGTCGCTCGCCACTCACGCTCTGAGTATCTTCGGCGACCATCAGGACACCATGGCATGCAGAGCCACCGGATTCACATTCCTCGTTTCAGACTCAGTACAGGCCACGGCCGACCTCGGCATTGTTGCCCACCTTGCCGCCATAGAAGGCTCTCTGCCCGTGCTCCACATGTTTGACGGATGGCGCACGAGCAATGAGATGAGCACCATCGAACTGCTCCCCTACTCCACTATCGCCTCTCTCGTAGACAAGGATGCGGTGGAGCGCTTCAGGCAGAGGGGCATGAACCCCAATAAACCCGACATAAGGGGCACGGCTCAGAACTCGGATGTATATTTCCAAAACCGTGAGGCCCCCAACCGCTTCTACGACGCTTTCCCCGCTATCGTGGAGAAAAAGATGCAGCAGATTTCAGCAGTCACGGGAAGAAAATACAGTCTCTTTGACTATCATGGCGTTCCGGATGCCGAGAGCGTCATAGTGATAATGGGCTCGGGAGCCAAAGTCGCCAATGAGGCTGCCGACTGGATGAATGCCCACGGATATAAGACCGGAGTAATCAACGTGAGACTTTTCAGACCCTTCTCCACAGAGCATCTTCTCGCTGCAATGCCGCAGAGTGTCAAGAGCGTGGCGGTACTCGATCGCACGAAAGAGCCGGGGGCCGACGGCGAGCCTCTGTATCAGGATGTGGCAGTGGCGCTCTTCAATGCCGGAAGGCAGGTGAAGACTATCGGTGTGCGCTATGGTCTGAGCTCAAAAGATTTTACACCCGCCATGGCCAAGGCAGTGATCGACGCACTCCCCGGGGCAAAGGCAGGAGCGCATTTCACTGTGGGAATCAACGATGACGTGACACACCTCTCGCTCACCGTAGGGCCTGAACTTGACTCGGAACCGGCCGGAATGCACTCGGCCATATTCTTCGGCATGGGCTCTGACGGCACGGTCGGAGCCACACGTCAGGCAGCCGACATTCTTTCAGATCTATCGGGCAATTATGCCCAGGCCTATTTTGAATATTCCGCGAAGAAATCAGGAGGTTACACCGTCAGCTCACTGCGGCTGAGTCCTGAGCCGGTAGAGACTGAATACGCGATAGAGCAGACCGACTACGTAGGCTGCAACAAAGATCATTACGCCACTGTATTCGACGTCTGGTCGGCCCTGAAACCCGGCTCCGTATTCACGATCAACACGGCATGGACAGATGAGGAAATCTCGATGAAATTCCCCGCTGCCCTGAAGCGGGCCATCGCCGGGAAGAAAGTTCACCTCTACGCCATCGATGGCGCAGCCATCGCAGCTAAACATGGCCTGGGAGTGCGCATCAACACCATAATGGAGACAGTCTATCTTAAACTCTCCGGCATTGTGGATTTCTCTAAAAGCATAGCGAAACTCAAGCAACTCGTAAGCGATCAATATGCTCACGAGGGTGATAATGTGGTGCAGGCCAATATAGCCGCCATCGACGACGCTGCTTCGGCAATCAGGGAAGTGGCTGTACCTGCCGATTGGATCAGTGCGGAAGATGCTCCCGCAACGACTGACTCCGACATGCCTGAGTTCGTGTGCCGCATAGCGATGCCATGCCTTCGCAGAGAAGGCGACAATCTTCCTGTAAGCGCCCTGACGCCCGATGGGTTCTGTCCTCCGGGAGAGACGGCCTGGGAGAAGCGTACGATAGCCCTTCAGATACCGGAATGGGATCCTGATAAATGCCTGCAATGCACACTCTGCTCGCTTGTATGCGCTCATGCGGCTATCAGGCCCGTAGTGGCTGATGAGCAGGAACTGAGCGATGCACCCGCCGCTTTCGGAACTGCTGCGGCCAAAGGGCTCGGCGACGGCAAACTGAGATGGAGAATACAGGTCTATCCGCGCGACTGCACAGGTTGCGGATCTTGCGTCACAATCTGCCCCGGTCACGCACTGACAATGCAGCCTCTCGCAACTCAGCTTGACACTCAAGACAAGTGCCTTGCATTCGCACAGACCATATCCGAGAAAAATACCCTTATCCCGCGCGATACTCCAAAGGGCTCTCAGTTATGGCGCCCGCTTCTCGAATTCTCGGGAGCTTGCGGCGGCTGCGGAGAGACTCCTTACGTGAAACTGCTCACCCAACTCTTCGGCGAACGCCTCGTGATAGCCAATGCCACGGGATGCTCGAGCATCTGGGGAGCAGACTTCCCCTCGATGCCCTACACGGTCAATGCCGACGGGCACGGCCCCGCCTGGGCTAACTCCCTCTTTGAAGACAACGCCGAATATGGCTACGGCATAGCGCTCGCCCTGCAGCACGTGAAGAGACCCGGACTGCCGGAGAACCCGAGCGTATGGGCCATCGGTGGCGACGGATGGGCATACGACATCGGCTATGCCGGCCTCGACCATGTGCTGGCTCAAAACACCAACATCAACATTCTCGTGATGGACACGGAGTGCTATTCCAACACAGGCGGCCAGATGTCGAAAGCAACCCCTATCAGTTGCGTAGCCAAATACGCGCCCCACGGAAAGCGGACGGTGAAGAAAGATCTGGGACGCATGGCCCTAACCTACGGACATGTCTATGTGGGGATGATCTCGCTGGCTGCGAACCCGGCCCAGGCCGTCACTGTGCTGAAGGAAGCCGAGGCATACGACGGGCCGTCGATAGTGATAGCCTACTGCCCATGTATCAATCACGGCATCAAGGCAGGTATGGGAGCGGCCACGACCGAGATGAGAAGGGCTACTGCCACAGGCTACTGGCCTCTATGGAGGTTCGACCCGTCGGATACGGCAAGTCCGTTTAAAATGCAGAGTGCAGATCCTGACGGCAAACTGGAAGAATTCCTCTCGGGAGAGAACCGCTACGCTGACCTTCAGCGAGTGGATCCGACCGACACGCCGGCCCTGAGGGCTGATCTCGACAGGCATATCAAGGAGACATTTACAGATCTTCATTCCGACTCCGCGACACTCGACCAGAAATAATAATGCACTCTACGAAGCCCCGCTGAAGAAACTCAGCGGGGTTTTCTATTGTAAATGAGTAAGGATACTATTATTGAGGAGAAAAATTTTCGCAGTTCAAATGTTTTCATTAATTTTGCATCCGCTGTGACACCTCCCGGCACCATCACTCATCTTCACATTATTTTTTCCATAATGAGAAAATTCAGCATCACTTTCATGCTCCTGTGCATATCAACTTCCGCCATCCATGCGCAGCATTCCTCAGACTACAGGATGGTATTTCCCGAACCGATCGACAATCCCGATCCGGAAACAGAGAAAGTGCTCGGCTACAAGAGCAAGGGATATTACAATCTTACTGCCGACAAAGGTGAATTTGTGCTGACGATAGGCTACCAGTTTCAGGAGGCTTATCCCTTCAATCCCAAATATGAACTTGCAAGAGTGAAGCAAGGAGACAAATACGGCTTCATCCGTATTGACGGTCTGCCCGCTATACTCTGCACATACGACGATGCCCGTGACATTGACGAAAACGGCTTCGCCATGGTGAATCAGAACGGTAAATGGGGCCTGCTCACTTTCAGCAACATTTCAGCCATCCCGTGCGTGTATGACACAATGGATGATCTCTACAACGGATGGTATGAAGTGTCGAGAGACGGCGAGTGGGGGTATATCCACAACACGGGTGTCTATGCCTCTTCATATAGCGAGTATGCTAAGAAAAAAGAGACAATCGGAACCGAAATTCAATGATCCGACACCACTATATGCCTACCTCCGAAACCACCCGCCGCGATGCCGCGCCGGCCTGTCTGAAAGATATCTGCATCTTTCTTTCCGAATATGCCGCATGGCTGCTCGGGAGCGGAGCCACCTGCATCCGCATGGAGCGCAACATCTCACGCATGGCCGGCACTTGGAATTGCCGGGCTGAAATGACTATCCTCCCCCGCCATATACATATTACGGTGTCGCATCCCGAACACTCGGACAGCTATACATATATCATAGCCACCCACGAGATGCCAATAAGTTTTGAGATCAATACCCTTCTCAGCCGATTGAGCTGGGAGATCTCTGATCGCAAGCTAAGTCTCATGGAAGCCAAGAAGAAATTTCAGGAGGTGATCGGCACTCCCGGCACCAACCGATGGCTGATGCTCATTCTCGCCGCTTGTGCCAACGCGTCGTTCTGCCGCCTGTTCTCGGGCGATATGGAGGCCGTAGGAGTGATCTTCCTCACCACTCTCGCAGGCTTTTTCCTCAAGCAGGAGCTCGGGCGCCGTAAGGTAGACGTGAGATTGACCTTCATCCTCTGCGCCTTCGTCTCCTCGGTGCTCGCCTCAGGAGCAGCCGTATTCCATCTCGGCACTACTCCCGAGACTGCCGTGGGCACCAGTGTGCTCTATCTCGTGCCCGGGATACCGTTTCTCAACTCATTCAGCGATATGCTCGCAGGCCACTACATCTGCTCTTTCGGACGTCTTGTGCATGCCGTGGTGCTCACCTGCTGCCTCTCGCTCGGACTTCTCAGCGGCATGTTGCTGTCGGGTATGAGCATGTTTTAAACAATGAATTGCCACGACAATGATAGGTGAATTTTTACAGGATGCACTCTTCGCCGCTATAGCGGCCATAGGATTCGCCGCCATAAGCAACCCTCCGCGCAACGCCTACTGGTGCTGCGCGCTCATAGCTGCGGCCGGCCACAGCGCGCGTTTCCTGCTCATGCACGATGCCCTGCTGGGAATGCACATCGTGGGGGCGAGCACCATAGCGGCATTCATTATCGGAGTGCTCGCCGTGGCTCTTTCGCCGGTGGTCAGGATGCCGGCCGAGACGTGTCTTTTTCCTTCGCTGCTTCCGATGATTCCGGGTATTTACGCCTACAAGACCTTCGGAGGCCTCGTGATGTGCCTCTCCTATGGAGGACAGGGGGAATTCGACCATTACTTCTTTCTTTTCGCAAGCAACGGACTGACTTGTCTCTTCATTCTGTTGGGAATGGTAGTGGGAGGCACCATCCCCATCTTCCTTCTTAAAAATATTTCTTTCAGAGCCACTCGCTGACCTCAACTTTTGACACGGAAGAATGTTGTAACTATAGTAAAAGCTCCCGACGGCAAGCAAGTCACTTACCTTTAAAGGAGTCTTCCGCTATAATACTATGAAACACTGCTTCTTCCTTCTATTATCGCTGATTGCGGGCAACCTGACAAGTCACGCCGAGATCGACACCGACTCGGTGAAGGTGCATTTCAGGGTATCGCATACAGAAATTGATCCGGACTTCCGCAACAATGGCGCTACTCTCGACAGCATATTCCGCAAACTTGCCACCGACTCACTGCTCACCGGCCCCACCAGACAACTGAAAAGCGTGACCGTGACCGGCGCCGCATCGCCGGAAGGATCGGTAGAGTTCAACCGCCGGCTGTCGGAAAAACGCGCTCATGCCATTTTCGATATCTTCCGAGAGAGAGCGTCGGTAAGCGACTCGCTCACTCATTTCAACTATCTCGGACGCGACTGGCAAGGTCTCCGCCTTGCGGTGGAAGCCGACGGCAATGTGCCCCACCGGCAGGAGGTGATCGATCTGATTGATCAGATCTGCAGTCCGCAGCCGCCCGCTCATCCTCTCGAAGCGCTGAAGCGTCTGAATGGCGGACAACCGTATGCATATCTTCTCGAAACACTCTTTCCCGAACTGAGGGCTTCTCGCCTCGTGGTGGAATATGAAAGACTCTATCCCCAACTTATTATCCCTGACATGCCGCTTTCCCTTCCGGGCCTCAACGCCGGTTGCAGCCCGGTGGCAATGAAGGAGATTCCGGCACCGGTGAGAACATGCCGCCCGTTTTATATGGGACTGAAGACCAATCTGCTCTATGACGCCCTCCTCCTGCCCAACATAGGAGCGGAATTCTACATAGGCAGAAATTGGTCGCTGACCGGCGACTGGATGTATGGCTGGTGGGACAGAAATTCCACACATTACTATTGGCGAGCCTACGGAGGCACGCTGGGAGTGCGCAGATGGTTTGGCTCCAAGGCTGATGCCAAGCCTCTGACGGGCCACCACATAGGACTCTTCGCAGGGGTCGTGACCTACGATTTCGAACTCGGACACGGAGGCATAATGGGTGGTCTGCCCCACGGCACTCTATGGGATCGCTGCAACTTCATCTCAGGTGTGGAATACGGCTACTCCCTGCCGGTGGCCCGCAGGCTCAACATCGACTTCACGCTCGGCATAGGCTATATGGCCGGCAAATACCTGAAATACGAGCCTAAAGATAATTTCTATGTGTGGCAATCCACTCACAAGCTGAGGTGGATCGGGCCTACAAAGGCCGAGATCTCGCTTGTCTGGCTGATAGGATGCGACAACTACAACAGAATGAAAGGAGGTGACAGATGATGGGAACCAAGACGAAACACATAATTGCCGGCATATTGCTCCCGACTATAGGCGGTATGCTCCTCTCATCATGCCGGCATAAGGATCTATATATGGAAGAAGACATGACCTCCGAACTTCAGGTGGTGTTTGACTGGAGCAATGCTCCTGACGCACAACCGGAATCGATGGCTTTCTTCGCCTACGAGCAAGACGGCTACTCTCCTGTTCGCTTTATCTTCCCTGATAGAAACGGAGGAATGATACGCCTCCCCTTCGGAACGCGCCATGCCATCTGCATGAACGCAGACTGCACTGACTGGGCCCAGATACGCGGAAACGAATATATCGAGACAATGGAGATATACACCCACGACGCCCGGATACTTGGCGGCGGTGAGGTGAGGGCATCCGGCATTCCACGTCCGGAAGGCACAGAGGAGGAACGCATCGTCAAGACTCCCGGAATGATGTGGGGTTCACGCTCAAACGGCATCTCGATAGCTCCGCATACGGGGATGCAGACCATCACCATGTATCCTGAAGAGCTCGTGTGCCACTACGTAGTGGACGTTTACGATGTGGATAATATCGGAAGCATCGAGTCGTCGGCCGTAGACGCCACCCTCTCCGGCATGGCTGAGGGCTACAATCACGGGGCCCACACCGGCACTGACAACTCGGCTACGATGCAGGCAACACTCACCACGAATCCCGCGGGAAAGAGCATGCACGGCGAGTTCCTGACTTTCGGAGAGTGTCCAAGCAACTCGCAGAAGCATTATCTGACACTATATATGGTGCTTCAAGACGGATCGAAGTGGTATCACTCCTTCGACGTATCAGAGCAGGTGAGCGATGCACCCGACAAGACTCACGTCCATATTATAGTGAGGGGAGTGAATCTGCCGGAACCTCCGAAAGAGGGCGGAACCCTCACCCCTGACGTGAATGAATGGCAGCCGGTAGACATAACATTACAGATGTAACGGCCCGGAATAAGGAAGTTGAAAAAATATTTAAATAAAACTAACATTTCAGTAAACTTTCCATAGGCGTCAGCCGTTTTATCTGCGAACAAGGCACAAGACAAAGACTTATCCTTAATCACACACAATACTATCAAAAAACACCACAATTATGAAAAAGACAGCATTATACCTTTTGGCATTGAGTGGATTGACACTCGCGGCATGTAGCGATGACCAACCGGTAAACAGCAGGCAGGATGCCATAGGCGAGATAGCTTTTCGTCCCGGAATGGGCACACGCGCATCAGAAATCACCAACGCGAACATAGACAAATTCTATGTCACGGCACTGACCGACACAACAGGCTTCGCAACTCATTCTGCCACTAAAAAAAGCGGTAATGCTTATTTCAGCGATGTCGAATTTGATAAAGGTCAGGACTCATTCTTCACTTCCAAAGGAAGATCTTATTATTGGCCCGGCGAAAACGAACCCCTGAGATTCATCGCCTATTCTCCCTCGCAGGATGAGATCGGCGGCGACGTGCTGCCTAAAGAAGACGGAGGCACTTTAAGCCTGCAGAACTTCACGGTGGCCGAGGATATCATCAATCAGGTGGACTTCATCACCGCCGACACAATCGGCACCAAGAAAGACAATGAATATACCGGTGTTGAACTCACATTCAACCACAGGCTCTCTCAGATCGAGCTCCAGGCCAAGAGCGACAATCAGGAAATGACATATAAAGTGATCGGGTTCCGTATCGGCCGATTTGAATATAATGGAACATTCGATTTCGACACACGCGAATGGACTCTCGACGACTGGCATGACACCTACGTATATGAAGGCAAATGCGACACCATCACTCTTTCCTCAACGCCTCAGACAATCATGGGTGAAGGCGGCAACGCAATGCTGCTCCCGCAGAAATTCACAGCGTGGGATCCTAAGGGTGACCCCGACAATGTGGCACGCGAGTCTTATCTGAGCGTCCTGATCCAGATCACCGACAACGGCACACATGAGAGAATCTATCCCTTCCAGGATGACAATAGGACTGACGATAACGGTCAGCTCAGACAATTCGCATGGGCTACCATTCCTATCAAGGGCGAATGGGTGCAGGGAAAGAAATATATCTATACACTCGACTTCACCAACGGCGCAGGCTTCGTTGATCCCGATGATCCTACTCCCGGCCAGCCCATCCTCAGCCCGATCAAGGCAAAAGTGACAGTAGTGGACTGGGTGGATGACAGTAACCCCATCGACATGACCCCGACTATCAACTGAATCTGATACTAAAGCCTTTATAATACAAATATAAAATATATAACAATCAAAAAACACACAAACGATATGGCTACTAAAGAACTGAAGGGCACTCAGACCGAAAAAAACATCTGCATCGCATATCTCGATGAGTGTCAATCATACGCACGCTACAATTATTACGCTCAGGCCGCGGATAAAGAGCAGTATTTCCCCGTAGGAGTGATATTCCGCGAGACTGCAAACAATGAGATGCACCATGCGAAGGTGTTTCTGAAGATGCTGCAGAACACTGAAGTGACGACTCCTGTGAATGTCGATGCCGGATTCCTCGGAACGACTACCGACAACCTCAAGATTGCCATGAAGGAGGAGAAAGACAGCGGATATGAGTTCTACATGCAGGCTGCAGCCACTGCTATCGATGAGGGATTTCCCGAAATCGCATCGCACTTCAAGGCTATCGCTGCAGTTGAGAAGACGCACTACGACAGGTTTGCGAAATTCCTCGACATGATCAACAATGGAACTCTCTGGAAACGTGAGAAACCTGTAACATGGAAGTGTCTGGTCTGCGGCTACACTGAAGTCGGCACCGAGCCTCCTACGACATGTCCCGGATGTGATCATCCGTATCAGCACTATGTCTGCGTGGAAGACGGGTACGCTCCGGCACAGGTATTCTGATTTTATTGAAATAATAAGAGCGTCAAAGGCTGCCCCCGAATCGGAGCAGCCTTTGACTTTATGTATTCACGTAAGTAATTATTATCTGAAGAATCGTCTGAAAACCTTCACACAGTCGAGATGGTCGGCGACTCCGGCAGTCTCGGCCGCCGAGTGCATCGCCCAGATGGCGGCGCCCATGTCCACCCCTCTGAGATCAAGCTGCGACGTGAGGATATTGCCGAGGGTGGAGCCTCCGGCCACATCGGCATGATTCACGAAATACTGACATTTTACTCCCGCTTCCTCGCACAAAGAGCGGAATACAGCCGCTCCATCGCCATCAGTCATATACTTGCAATTGGCATTTATCTTCACCACAGGCCCTCCACCTATGACAGGATGATTCGTCGGGTCGTACTTCTCATTGTAGTTGGGATGCCACGCATGCGCATCGTCGGCGGAAATCATGAAGGAATTGGCCACGGCCCTGTGAAAAGCATCACTGTCACCGCCGGCTACGGCCGACGTGACACGCTCAAGCAAGCTACGCAGTGCCGGTGCATGAGCACCCTGCTTGGTGGCCGATCCGGTTTCCTCATTGTCAAACACAGCCGCCATGCGTGTGGCTTCCGCATCGTGTCCGCTTTCAGCAAGCAGTGCCTCTATCGAGGCGAATGCCATGCTGAGATCGTCGATTCGAGCGCTCTGGAAGTATTCATCTCCGGCTCCCAGTATTGTGGCCGGCTGCAGGGGATAGAGGTTCAGCTCATAGTCGATGATGTCTTCAGGGCTGATGCCAAGGTGCTCGGCCACTATCGACTTGACTACTCCCCCTTTCTCTTTAAACTCCTTTATCTTCTCCTCACTGAAATATCCTATCACGGGCTTCATGTCTTTCTGCACGCTTAGTTTATTGCCCTCGTTCACCTCGCGGTTGAAGTGAATGGCAAGATGAGGGATAGTGCATACGGGCTTCTTCAGATCCACGAGAGTCGTAACGGGATGGAACGGGTCAGCACCTTTAGTCATAACACGCCCCGAGATTGAAAGCGGACGATCGAACCATGTATAGAGGATGCCTCCGCCATATTTTTCCACGTTGAGACTCACGACTCCTCCCTCTCCGTAGATTTCAGCATTGGGTTTTATCTTGAAGCAGGGAGAATCGCTGTGAGATGTGATGATGCGGAAACCGTACTCGGCCGGCGATGCCGTGCCGACGATAAACGCAAACACGGCGGAGTCATTTTTTGTGAGATAATATCTGCCTCCTTTTTCTATGCGCCATGAGTCGCGCGCATCGAGTCTCAGGAATCCCGCCGCATCAAGTTCGCGGCATATTGTCTTCACGGCAAGAAAGTTACAGGTGGACTCATCCAACCAGTCGATCAATCGTTGTATCATTTCAGTCAATATCTGTTTCATTAAATTCGAGGGCATTCAGCGCCCGCATCACGTTGCATAATGTCTGCGACCAGAACCGGCGGAAATCTCCGGCGCATTCACGAAACGCTTCCACCATGTTGTCGCCGTCGCTCTCGCGGGTCTCCACCACCATATTGAAGAGTGGCTGAAAGATATCCGCAAGGTTTTCAGAGATAGTGGCAGCTATGGGAGTATCGGAATATTTCATGTCATTCTCGAAGGTCTCGAGATAAGTGTCGTGCTCACCCATCACCACCGCGAGCCTGTGCCTCACGCTCTCGTATGTATCCTCATCAAGATGGGAGGCAAGCGGAACGCTCCATTCGTCGATTGAAGCATCTTCAGGCACCGGTATGTCGTGAAACTCAAAATAGATTCTCGGGAGATATCCGAGCAGGGTGGCTACAAGCTCCGTGCGCTCCATAGATGACGCATTCTCGAGAGTAACGCAATAATCAGAACAGAGCGACACGAGATGAATAAGCCGCGTTTTAAATTTGTCCATATTTAAGCATTGTTGAGAGATCGGAACATGAGTATGAGCAGGAAAGCTATCGGGAACGCTACCAGGAAAGAATCAATGCGGTCAAGGATACCGCCATGCCCTGGAATCCAGTGGCCGGAATCTTTCACTTCATAATGCCGCTTGATTTTAGATTCGAGCAGGTCACCGAGAGTTCCGAATATGCATGTCGAGAACGCTATGATCATCCACTGAATCAGGCTGAGCCCCTCCATCCCGAAGAAATCCGCATACCATTCGGCCATCACCCACGCTCCGGCCATGGCGATCACTACACCGCCAACGAAACCTTCCCACGTCTTATTGGGAGAGACCGACGGGCAAAGCTTATGGCGTCCTGTGAGCGAGCCCACTATATATGCGCCCGAATCGTTTAGCCATAGCAGAATGAAGATAAGCAGCGGGAGCCGCACTATCGGCGAGGCTGCCATAAGCGCCATCGGAACAGCAACATATATCTGGCTGAACGATGGATACGATCTTGCAGCGGGATTTCTGCGCATATTATTCCTGTTGAGGAGAATCTTGACGATGTCGAGTACAATCCAGAGCAGTATGGCATACCCGCACACGGCAGTGGCAAAAAGAGAAAGCACACCGAGTATATCTATTATGAAAAGCGGAAGATTCTTTTTTGAGAAGCCGACAGCCATATTGTCTATCTCGCAGACTCCGATTACAGCGAAAGCGATGGCAAGAGCCCAGACGGCCCATCCTCCGCAGAGGATGGCGGCAATGATTACGGCGGCATATACAAGGCCTGAAGCGGCGCGTATGAGAAATTTATGCATGATCTGAATGTATATCTGATTCTATTTAAGATGTCCTCCAATAGGTGATCGGAGGCTATTTATATGCAAAATTAATAAAAAAGACTGATATTATCGTCCCGCCATAATGATAATTTGCGGGAAATTTGTTATTTTTGCATGATGATAGAAAAACTTACCCGATATTTCCCCGAACTCACCGAGACGCAGAGGAAACAGTTTGAACTGATGATGACCCTTTATCCCGAATGGAATGAGAAGATCAACGTCATCAGCCGCAAAGATATTGACAATCTCGAAGTAAACCATCTGCTTCACAGCCTCTCCATAGCCAAATACATACGCTTCACACCCGGCACGCGCATCCTCGATTTCGGCACAGGAGGCGGACTTCCCGGGCTCCCGCTCGCTGTTCTCTTTCCCGACGTGCATTTCCACCTCATCGACCGCATAGGCAAGAAGCTTAAGGTGGCGGCAGACATAGCCGGGAAAATAGGACTGACGAATGTCAGCTTCCAGCACGGCGACATCGGCGAATGCCGTGAGAAATTTGACTTTGTAGTGAGCCGAGCAGTGATGCCGCATCCCGATCTGGTGAGGCTCAGCAGAAAAAACATCGACACTGAGCAACACAATGCCATCCCCAACGGAGTGATAGCCCTCAAGGGCGGAGATCTGGGCGACGAGTTACGGAGCCTGAAAACTTCTGAGGTTCAGGATATATCACAATATTTCGACGAAGATTTCTTCAAAACAAAAAAAATCGTTTATACTCCTCTGTAATATGCTGAAAATAGCGAAATTCTCTTTTTATCTCTTCGGCATCAACACATACGTGGTGTATGATACCGAGGCCCGAGAGGCAGCCATCATCGACCCGGGCATGACACGGCCCGAAGAATTTGACGCGATGGAGAGATTCATCATGCGCGAGAACCTGACGGTGACGCATCTAATCAACACTCATCTTCACGTAGACCATGCCATAGCCGACCAATGGGTGAAACGCAAGTATAATGTCGCCGTAAACGCTCATCCGCTCGAACGCGAACTCGGGAAGATGATGACGATGCAGGGCGATGCATTCGGAGTGAATGGTGTGGAAGGCCCGGTAGAGATAGAAAAGGAGCTCAAAGACGGCGACATCATAAGGATCGG
>CAMWXO010000019.1 GCA_947178245.1 uncultured Porphyromonadaceae bacterium | reverse complement strand
ATGCAATGACCAAATCTCGATTCGGTTAAATCTGGTAAATCTAACAATGGGTCGAAAGAAAAAGGTCAAAGCCTGCTTGGTGCGTCCTCCCGCGAGGACACAGGCTGCTTTTTCTAATTCTTGACCCAATGGCTTTACCAGAGCCTAACCGAAGAGATGCAGACGAAGAGTGTTGTGTCCTCTTTTTTGATACAACCGGATAATGCAGCTGCCCGAAAGCCGGATGCACGAAACTTTTTACACTTTCAAAATGGCTAATTTTTATTGTAAATATTGCGGAGCGAAAGCAAGTTCGGTATCGTCGCTCACGAATTCTTACTGTACGCGCCATCCCGCCGGCCCGGGCAAAGGGAAGCATGTGGCTTTCGAAGGCGCTGAATCTTCAAAATACATCTGTGAATTCTGTTGCGCGGCATCCTGTTACATCTCAACTAAGACAAGGAGTTACTGTACGCGCCAGCCCGACGGCCCCGGGAAGGGGCAGCATTCTCCGTTTGAAGGCGGAATCAAAAGCAGGTATACCTGCAAGTATTGCGGTGCGAGCTCCGGTACTCTTTCATCGCTGACAAGCAGCTATTGCACCCGCCATCCCAATGGGCCGGGCAAAGGGAAACACTCACCTCTAAAATAATCTCTTAATGAAAAATACAAAGATTACATCTCTGTCAGACGTTCCATTTAAAGAGAACGTCAATGACTTCGGAACGGAACGATATGTCAATGGACTCATCAAGTTCATTGAAAATTCCTCTGCGCCTATTACAATTGCTTTACAAGGTGAATGGGGAAGTGGAAAAACGTCAATGATGACCCGTCTGGAACGTGTCCTTTGTTCCAATGAAAACGCACCATTCATTGGCGTGAACATAAATACGTGGGAATACTCCATGATGTCTTCTCCGGAAATCACTGTATATAAAATCCTTGCACAACTGGTACGTGCATTGGCAGGAGGAGACAACGATTCCAAAAAGAAGGTGTCTAAAATCCTAAGGGGATTGTATCGTGGAGGACGTGAAGTCCTGAAAATGATACCAGGTTTAAATGTTGCAGTGGAAGTGGCTAATGTACCCACAGATCTACCAGCGGAAGAGCAAGATATCTCTTTGTCAGAGCTGAGAGAGGAATTGCAGAAGGCCGTGAAAAGCAGAATCGCCGAGAAGGGTCAACGAGGGGTAATCGTTTTTGTAGACGATTTGGATCGTCTTAATCCCCCGGTTGCTGTCGAGATTCTGGAACTTCTTAAAAATGTCTTTACTTTAGAAAACTGCATATTTGTTCTGGCCATCGATTATGATGTGGTTGTAAAGGGTCTCGAGCCGAAATTCGGAAAGCTGACTGATAAAAACGAGAGAGAGTTTCGGTCATTCTTTGATAAAATTATCCAGGTGCCGTTCTCTCTGCCGGTAAGCAGCTATCGTCCTATGGACTTCGTGTTGAATGCTTTAGTAGGGATTGGCTACCTGAAAGATATCGACACATCAGATCCTAACGTAAGGGCTCGCTTTTCCTCTGTTGTGGAAGCCTCTGTAGGAAAGAATCCACGTTCCATAAAGCGATTGATCAATACCCTTTCATTGCTTGATTGCATCGCTCAGTGCGGCTCAGATGCAAAAGATGATGACGTTGTAAACATGGATGGAAAACTCTTGAATTTCATCATCGTGGCTATTCAGATCTGTTATCCTCAGATTTATAGATTGCTTGTCCACAAACCGGCATTTACATCATGGGACAGTGTATTCGCGCATAAGGAAGGTATCATTCTCGATAACGAACAAGAAGTTCCAGAATGGGGTGACATTCTTGAGGCTGCATGTGCAACAGACAAATACCTCACACAACACATACCTGACATTACGAATCTCTTTTCTATGATAATCGAGATTCTTGGCCGATCTGATATCAACACACCTGAAACAATAGGCATGAAACTCAAACAAATTCTCGACAAATCATCTGTCACCGGAGTAAACACCGGAGTTAATGCTGAGGACTTCGACAAGAAAGACCTTATATATAAACTTCATGGGAATGTTGTGGAGCGAATGAGACAACTCCGACCCGATATTGTCAGGTATCAGTTAAAACGCAATACCGGCAATGGCGGAATCTACATCTGGTATGATGATAATGCCAGCTTGAGCGTAACTTTTACTCCGGGCATCAATTCCAAGAATGAGATAGCTCTTGGATTGTCGTTAGATTCCCATTTAGCTCGTCCGGAAAGAATGAAAGGATTGTCGTTTGACGAATTACTGCAAGATGAAAGGCTCTCTGCCGCAATAGCAGAACTGGACTCCATTTTGAGTCCTCTTTTGAAGTCTGCATGGTACTTTAACGGGCGCACATACGAAGGTCAATCCTCATATTTTTCATCTTTCGCTGATGAGCTCCGTTATATTCATCAACGGGGATGGATGTCAGGAGACATCACAAATAACCCTCAATACTGGATTGATTTGCAGAAACCTTCTCACTTTGAAGATCGTAAAATTGTAGATACGATCGCAAAGGTGCTCATTGCAAATTATGATTTCCGCAAAGCATTGAAAGACTGGAAATAGTTGGGTAACGCCGGCTGTCAGACAATCCCCAACTGCAATTGAAGACTCCGGGCGAGTTGTCCGAGCCTGATTTCGCTATTTTATTATTACGGCATGCAAGTTAAAGTTTTTGCACATCATAGAGATATTTTTCGTTGGCGTACGCTGATTCTGGTAGGAGACGATTGGACTATCCGAGGCACCGTTTTTATGAAAAATCCCGGTTCGTCGAGTCCTACGCTCAAAGATATCACTGCCTCGGAGTTGTCAAACCTCAACAGGATTGACGACTCCGAGAAGTGGTACATCTTTACAGAAGACCCAACTATGACAGCGATCGTGAGTTTATTTTGCAAAGGAGCGGAATCTAAAGGAGAGGTTTTTGAGGGTATCATTCAGATTTTCAATATTATCAACGTAATGAGCCCGGATCTGGAACATGCGGTCAAATTGTTTCAATCTATTTCAGATCCTGCAAAATCTACATGGGAAAGCGATATTAAGAATATCATTCCTCCTGTCTATATCGGTTGGGGCAATTTTTATCGCCACCATCTTTTTTCTGACATTGGTACGGCTCTTATCTCTGCTATTAACGGGAAAGAATATATTGAGTATCTTGCGCAGTCAGGATTTACGCATCCTCTTTATCTTATGGTCTTTGGAGCGAATAAACCCAAATGTATTGCTATTCGTGAAAACTTCTATAAGCATTTTTGCCAAATCTCTAGAACTACGATTTCAGAAAAATAATGTCTGCGGGAAATAATTGACCGATTGTATCGAAAAATGAGACAGTAGACGCTTAACTTTGCGGCATGACTTCTTAGGAAGTCACGTCTCTTTTGACACATTCAGTGAAATCAACCGACAATCAACCCTAATTACAGATGTTATGACCAAGATTTCTTATTATTTCTTAATGAGTCTTATATGCACACTGGCTGCGCTCTCTTCATGCTCCACATCTGAAGATAATCCTAAGGAGCCGGCGGCGACAGGAACCCAGATTACTGTCAATGAAGACGACTCCATAGCAGTGAGAATCTCTTCAATGATGGACATACGGCAGGAAGAATTTTCGAGCCGCAGCGGCAACAGCCGAGACCTGATAGGTGTGGAGATAAATCGTAAAGTCTCCGGCTTTAATCCATATCGCATATATGCGAGCGGTGTGTTTGACGACATAGACGATATCGTCTTCAAGTTCGTGAAGGGTGGCACCTACACCATAAGCATGACATATTTCCCTAATGCCAAGGATATAGTCTACAATTATCCCAATGGCACATACGGCGCGCCATTCTCTTATGAATACGGACTGAAGTCGTATACGCTCAACAAACCGGTGTATTATTCCGGTACGGAAGGCGGTTTCAGTGGTGACCGCGGCCCGGAACTGGGCCATATTTTGAGCTGCATCTATCAGACAACAGCCAACGGAACTTTGGTGCAGGAGATGAGGCGCGGAACAACACCGAGATACACCGGCAAGACCGGGGATTTCACGATTGACGACGATCACACCGGCATCACGGTCAAGCTTGAGCTTTGCCTGATGGCCATCACACTGAAGCCGGAAAACTTCACGGAGGGTAAGCTCACATTAGTATCGAGTATTGCTGCCGACAAGGAGAGCAGCGAGTGGAGCGTGAGGCCGGGAGATGATATGACCTGGAAGATCCAGATTCCATACGGATCGGGCAGTGAGGGACTGCAATTGTTCTATACGGATGCCGAAGGGGATAAATACCTGCTTGCCACCAAGGAAATGGAATGGAAGTATGCCACCAATCTGGTGTTCAGGTTCGCGCTTTCGGAGCGTGCCGACGGAAGCATAGGCATACAGATGCCATCTGATGAATCTTTTACGGATGAAGAGGCTGCATTCGACTATTAAGTGAAAAATCAACTTTAAAATTCGACAGCATTTGATTGACCATGCAGTCGGGAATTGTCTTAAAAATGGAAAATGTCAAGTATATTCCGGTTGAAGAGACGTCGCTTGCCGATAAGTTGGTGAATCTCTATGGCCCCAAAATTCCGGACCTCTATTCCGCCGTGAAGCCGCTCTTTGATGACTCCGGCGCCGTGAAGCCCGCATTGCCGCTCCTTATCGAGCTCAACGATGATGCCTCGTATGAGAAGGCTGATCTGCGCGTGATGATCTTCGGGCGCGAAACCAACAACTGGAATGATCCCGTGCGCAGGAAGGCATTCCCGTATGGCACCTACAACCTCGACCTCGCAACGTCTGACGATGTGCTGGCAGAGATCAAGGGCCGGCATGCTGAAGGCGGGGAGGAGTATTTCGGATTGGGCGATATTTATCATGACTACTGCTATGAGAAGACCGGTGTGAGGAAGACAATCTTCACGCGTCGTCAGAATCAGCTGATGCAGCAGCTGAAGGCGCGTCTCGGCGACCGAAAGGTGGAGGCCGTATGGAACAACGTCTCGAAAATTGGTTGCGGAGGCACGGCCTTCGGCAGGAGTTGCTGCAAACCGACGGCCGAAATCCGCGAAATCGAACGCCGTCACTTCAACGTGGTTGCTGATGAAGTGAAGGTTCTGAAGCCGGACGTGATATTTTTCCTGACCGGATTCCATGCCGATCAGGACATAAAAGAGAAGTTCGGACTTGCCGACGACGCTTTCCATCCTGTGAAAGAGGGCGTCTTTCTTCACCGTATCGATATCCCGGGGGTGAGATATGCTGCTCGCACAATCCACCCCTCGCGTCAGAGTAACGAGAACCTGAAGCTGCATTTCGACGCTTTGATTGATGATGTGATGAGTGTTGTGAAATGACGCCGCTGAGAAAATATATCTGGCTCATTGACACTATTCGGCGCCACGGAGAGATTTCTCATAAGGATCTCTCCGACGAATGGGAGCGCAATAAGGATATGAGCGACTATAAGCCTCTGCACCGTGGCACTTTCAATCGCTGGCGGGATGCCATACGCTCGAGTCTAGGTGTAGATATCGAATGCCGGTCGGCCTCCGGAGGGTATGTCTACTATATAGCCAATCCGGAGGTAATAGATGAAAGCAAGCTGAAGCGCTGGATGCTCGACACATTCGCGGTCGGCAATATCGTTGAAGAGAATCTGGCTTTGAAGAATCGTATTCTTGTGGATGAGGTGCCTTCCGGACGTCTTTATCTCACTGCCATAATGGATGCGATGAAGCGCAATAAAGTTGTGGAAATCACCTATGGCTCTTTCCGCACGGGCAAGATTCACACGGCATCCGTAGAGCCATATTGCTTGAAACTCTTCGAGGGACGATGGTATATGCTGGCAAGGCCTGCGGCTGAGGAGGCGCCTGTGCTCTTCGGCCTTGATCGCATTGAATCACTCACGGTGCTTGACGAGACTTTCAGGTTGCCGCCGGATTTCTCAGCAGCGGAATATTTCAATCGTATATATGGGATTGTCGCTGAAAATGTAGCTCCGCAGAGAATTGTAATCCGAGCCTACAGGCAACACAGGCACTATGTCATGTCGCTACCTATTCATCACAGCCAGCGGCTGATTGAAGATCATGGCGATTATGCCGATTTTGAATTGTTCCTGGCCCCGACTTTCGACTTTGTTATGCGTCTGCTTCACGACGGCGCCTGGCTTGAGGTGATGTCTCCGGTCTCGCTCAGGCAGGCTATGAAAGGCTGGATATCTGACATGTATGACCTATATGCTGACGACTGACTTTTAATAGCAATCCTTCTTTAATTGCAGTCTTGCCAGCTCATTTTTACTTCTTGGGCGAATACTTGTCTTTGACGATATCGTAGGCGCGGCTCACGAGACTGAGGATCATCGTGTCAGGGATATCACCCCCGAGCGCGATCCGCAGCCAAAGCCGCATGTTCTTCCGCCCCGGAAGCACTGCCGTATGGTTTATTGCGATCTCCTCCATTTCCTCGGCTGTAGAGCGCACAGCTACCCACGTGAAATCGTCAAGATCAAACATGCAGAACATGTGCCCCATCACGTAGAACACAAGTGTGGAATCGTATCGTCGGGCGAATTTCCCGAACGGCATCTTTTCCTCCACACCTCCCCGCGACAGGCAATACTCCCTTAACTGCTCCACATTCATAAGTCCCGATTTTCATTAGTCATATATCGTGAGAAGAAGTCCCACAGAATTCTTGAAGTATTCACATCCTCTTCAGCCCAAGAGTGTTTGCCGCCATCAATCTCATAGATAATAACATCACATTCTGATGGAGAGCCACTATAGGAGGTGCGGTTCACCACTCGGCTCGGGTCGCATCTGTTTGGAAATGTATCGACAGCCATGGTGGTGCATCGGTTGTGGGCAGCCAAAGCAGCAACAGCAAGGGGTACCGGAATATAAGCACCCCAACCTCCGGCGTTTTGATGGTCGCCCTGCCACATGGCAATATCGTCGGAGTTGCCATGAATCTCAATAAAGGACACCGGAACCGTTAGATTATTGTTCTTATACAGATTCTCATACATAAGACCACCTACAGAGCCATAGGCCCTGAATAGCCCCGGATCGGTAAATGCAAGATGATAACAGAGGTCTCCGCCATTTGACCATCCGGCCATGAACACGTTTGCTTTGCTTAAGCCGAACCTTGCAGTCACTTCATCAAGAAGGTGACTGAAAAAATCAGCTTCATCGACGCGCATACAATCTTGCGACGGATAACCGACATTCCAACTATCATAGCCTCGGGAATCAGGCAATCCATCGGGATAACAGACAGCAAATCCACAACTGTCGGCCACCGCATTGAGGTCTTCACGCCAACGGGTCTTGGAACCATAACCATGAGTATATACAACAAGAGGTGCACCTTGGGAGATCGAAGGAGGCAAGTACATGCTGTAGGTGCGCACGGTATCGCCATAAGTCATTTTATATTTTTCCGGTTGGGGAATGTCATCAGCGGATAACGCCACTAATGCAAAAAAGAAAGCAACCGACAACGTAAAAACGCGTAATTTCATATCAAAGAATGAGTTTGGAAGAAAGCCCGGGTGGGATTAACGTGGTATTTGCCCTGTAGACCCTTATTCATGTCAATTATTATTTGATTAAGACGCGCCACTTGTCTTCAGGAATACCTGTCAAATCATCATGCAAAATTACTAAAAATAAATTAGACTTTGTATCTCTTCTTTAGAATTTCGGACAAGTGCAGAGTCAACACGAGGCAATTGCCTCCATGTCAAAGAAAGAGAGCGATATGTGGTAATATTAGGCTTGCTTCAAAAAAGTCGAAGATAGGGTATCTTTTTTTGGAAAAAAGGGAGGGAAATTTGGGATAGTCGGGATTTATTGTTAATTTTGCCATTGATTCGGCTTTTTACCATCGATTCGGTTTTTGCCTTCGATTCGGTTTGTGCCTTCGATATGGCTTTTTGACATTGATACGGTTTTTTGACATTGATATGGTTTTTTGACATTGATATGGCTTTTTGACATTGATACGCTTTTTTTCAATTCCCTTTATAATGAAGAATCTCTACTATTCTCTTCTCGCCGCGGCGCTTGCTATCGCTGCTTCGGCGCCGGCTGATGCCCAACTGGTGATCAACGAACTGATGCAGTCAAATATCGATTGCATCATGGACGATATACATGAATTTCCCGATTCATGGGTGGAACTGCACAATACCTCATCCACAGCAGTGAATCTGAACGCTTACTCTATCGGCACGAGCGAGAAAGCTAAAAAAGCATGGCAGCTGCCTGACTATATGGTGCCTCCTCAGGGCTATGTGGTGATCTACTGCGACAAGGCTGCCCAGGGCCGGCATACGGATTTCCGTCTCGATTCGGGTAAGGGAGCGTGCGCCTATCTCTTCCTGAATGGTGAGATAACCGACAAGGTGGAGGATCTCAAGAAGCAACCGGCGCCCAACGTGGCATGGGGCCGAAAGACTGAAGGCTCCGATGAATGGGGCTATCAGGCTTCGGCCACTCCGGGGAAGGCCAACTGCGGAAGTTTGGTGAAGACACTCCTCCCCGACCCCATATTTTCTCAGGCGGGCAGAGTGGCATCAGATAAGTTCTCGCTTACCATATCGCTTCCGGAAGACGCTCCGGAGGGTACTGTGATCCGCTACACCACCAACGGTACCGAACCCACCGCGAGTTCGGCACAAGTGACAGGAGACATCCCCATCAACAAGACCACTACCATCAGGGCCGTGGCAATGTGCGACGGCTATATCACGCCCCGCTCCGTGGCACAGAGCTACATCTTCTTCCCGCGCGAGATGACGCTCCCGATTGTGTCGATGCTCGGCGACAGCAAATATTTCAACGATTCGAGCAACGGCATCTTCGCCGGCAACAACTATCAGCAGAACTGGCGTCGCCCCGTCAATCTGGAGCTTTTCATGGAGCCTGGAGAGGCCAGCGTCATCAATCAGCTATGCGAGACCCGTGTGAAAGGCGGAGCCACACGCAACATGCCGCTGAAGTCGCTCGCGCTCTATGCCAACAAGCGTTTCGGCACGAAGCGCTTCACATGCGAGTTCTTCCCTGAAGATGCTCCCGGAATGGAGGAATGGAAATCGTTTGAGCTCCGCAACTCCGGCAATGATTTCGATTACCTCTACTTCCGCGACGCCCTCATACAGAGAGTGATGGGCAGGCACGTGGATCTTGACTGGCAGCCGTGGCAGCCCGCCATCTTCATGCTCAACGGCGAATATAAGGGTATGCTCAACATCCGTCCGCGCTCTAACGAAGACTTCATCTATACCTTCTACGACGAGCTGGAGGATATCGAGATGTTTGAGAACTGGGAGGAGCTCAAGACCGGCACCGGAGAACTGCTGGCAGAATTCAAGACATTTTACGGGGAGCACGGACACACGCTCGCCGAGTATGAGGAGAGAATGGATGTGGAGGAGTTCCTGAATCTCATGATCATGAATCTCTTCTACGACAACAAAGACTTCCCGGCCAACAATATCGTGATGTGGCGCCCCCAGGCCGAGGGCTCGCGCTGGAGATGGATAGCAAAAGACACCGACTTCGGTCTCGGACTCTACGGACGCGACCACAAGTATAACACCATCGCCTGGGTCAACGACAACAATTATGATACTCAGAATTTCGGCTGGGGCAACACATGGGACGGCACACGCCTCTTCCGCCGCCTCATGGAGATCGACGAAGTGAAAGACATGTTTCTCGACCGCTGCGCCATCTATATTTCCGACTTCATGAACGAGCGCACCACCAACGCGACTCTCGACGAGATGCGCGCCCTCATCAACTATGAATATCCCAACCATCGCCGTCTCTTCAACCCCTGGTGGCCCAATTATGACCAGGAAGTGTCGCACATCAAGAACTGGGTTCGCCAGCGTCCGGCAGTCTTCCTTAAATATGTGCAGGAATACTACAAAGTGGGCAACGCGGTGCCGATGACCGTAGACAAAGGGCGAACGGACGACATCCGTCTCACAGCCAACGGTATCCCCGTAAGCGGGCGCGATCTCGACGGATATTTCTACGCCGGGCGCACGCTGCGACTCACCGCCACCCCGGCTGTGAAGGGATGGAAGGTGAGGGTCACCAACGGCAGCAGTACCACAGAGACTCACTACGACGGGTCTGAACTCTCCTTCACCTTCCCCCAGGCCACAAGGGTGACAATAACCTCGGAAGCCGGAGAAAGCGGAGTAGACGACCTTGAAGGCGCAAGCAATGAATTCGACTTCGAGGCACCCTTCAGCGTCACCGACCTCACAGGCTGCAATAGAGGCACGTTCTCCTCGATATCGGCACTTGGCGACGCTCTCCCCGCCGGCGTGTATATTCTCTCTCAGTCAGGGGTGAGCGTAAGACACATAGTGAAGTGACGAAGCAAGTTCCCGATGCAGTAACCCAATAAAATGGCGAGGGTGCAGTTCAGATTGAACTGCACCCTCAAAACTTTCCATATATTTTATTGTCGATATGCGGGGGAATTAGCTGCGGCCCCAGAGCAGTTTCTCGCGCAGGGAGGCGGCGAAGGTGGCATCGGGGGGAGTGAGCAGCCAGACGCTGTAGGGGGCAGCCCTGAGCTCGAGGGTGGTTTCATCGTTGAGCACGCAGCTGTAGCCGTCCACACCCAGGCGGTAGGAGCCTGTGCGCGATTCCATCGTGAGGCGCAACGACGACGAGCCCGAAATCACTATAGGGCGCAGGGTGAGCGAGTGCGGAGCCACCGGAGCAAGCACCATGCAGTCGAGTTCCGGCTGAAGTATGGGGCCGCCCACCGAGAGATTATAGGCTGTGCTCCCTGTTGCGGTAGAGACGATGAGCCCGTCGGCCCTGTAGTCGGCCAGATAATACCCGTCGAGCTCGACATGGACATTTATCATAGATGCGGAGTCGTCTTTAAGCACCGCTATCTCATTAAGGGCCTCGCAGATGAATCCGTCAGGAAGATCGTCGCATATCACGCTTATCATGCGGCGCTGGTTGAGGTGGAGCGAGCCGTCGCTGATTCCACCGAGAAGCGCCGCGGGATCGTCGAGTGAGAAATGCGCGAGATACCCGAGATGGCCGGTATTGACTCCGGCGATGGGAATACCCGAGCCGGCAAGACGGCGGGCAGTGCGCAGGAAAGTGCCGTCGCCCCCCACGCTGACAGCCACGTCGGCGGCGGGGATACCCGAGAAGGCCGGGGGGATGAGGCCGCCGTCTACACCTGACTTGCGGAGATATGCGGCAAACTTCTCATGACACAAAAGGCTGAAACCGCGGTTACGGGCTTCAGCCAGAAGATGCAGAATCCCCGGCAGGTCATCATCCTGACGGGATTTTCCGTAGATAGCGATCGTGATCGGACGCATGGCGAATATCTGTCGGGTATTGGTCAGACGTTAAGCAGCGTCCGGAGTTCGAGAATGCGCTGTGCGGCTACGGCCGCGTCAGCATAATTGTTGCCTTCGGCATCCTCCACGTCGTAGCCGTAGCGCTCAAGATTATGTACCGCAGCCGACGGGTCATCACACCTCACGCGGAGAGTGACCATGATTGCGGAGGCATCGGCAGGCGATGTCAGGAGGTCTACCACAGTCGCCCCTGCATCCTCACAAGCATGAGTGAGGATGCTTGCGCTGTAGTCGGCCGGCAGGCATTTCAGGGTGATCAGGCTGCAGTCGTCGCGTGGTATGAGTGTGTTTTGTGTCATCTATGCTTCTTTTGTTTTGGTATATTCAATGTTTTTCACTAACTTTGTCGGTGCAACCGCAAGTGTGGCTGAAACATTGAATCCGGTTTTCGGATTCAAAGTTACAAATATTGTGCCTAACTACAATGAATGAGCTGAATTTTTTTAATTTTTCACATTCATTTTCTCATTTTCCGGTCACAGGAACCGGTCTCGGGCACCTCTTGCGGCAGAAAATAAACACCGGGCATCTAATTTATAAACGTCTGAAAGAAGAAAATGACAAGACTGAGCGTCAATATAAATAAAGTGGCCACGCTTCGCAACGCGCGGGGTGAGAATAATCCGGATCCGGTGCGGTTCGCACTCGCATGCGAAGCTGCCGGAGCGCAGGGCATCACCGTGCATCCGCGGCCCGACGAGCGCCACATAAAGCGAGCCGACGTGCCGCTGCTCAAGGAAGCGATCACCACGGAATTCAACATCGAGGGCTATCCATCTGAAGATTTCCTGCGTCTCGTGCTCGAAGTGAAGCCCACGCAGGTGACACTCGTGCCCGATGCTCCGGGTCAGCTCACCTCAGACCACGGCTGGGACGTGATGGCCCACACCGAGACCCTCGGCAAGATAGTGGGGCGCCTGCACGAAGGCGGCATACGCGTCTCGCTCTTCATCGACCCCGATCCGGTGCAGGTGCTGGAGGCCAAGATCCTGGGGGCCGACCGCGTGGAGCTCTATACCAAAGCTTACGCGCAAAACTATTCAAAAAACCGCGAACTCGCCATAGCCCCGTTCGTGGAGGCGGCCTCCGCCGCACGCGTATGCGGCATCGGACTCAACGCCGGCCATGACCTGAGCCTCGAAAATCTGCACTATTTCATACAGCATATACCCTGGACCGACGAGGTCAGCATCGGGCACGCCCTGATCAGCGACGCGCTCTATCTCGGCATCGCACAGACCATAAAGCGATACCTCAAGGAATTGCGGCCGGACTGACAGCATCTTCCAGGGCCACGCCCGACACCTGACAACAGCATATAAAACATTAATATCTACACCTCTGCCGATGGAAACCCTAAGTCTCTGGTCGCTCGTCATGGACGGCGGCTACATCATGATACCGCTCGCCATAATGCTTCTGGTGAGCATCTATATCTTCACCGAGCGCTGCATAGCCATATCGCGCGCCGGCAAAGACGACGCCACATTCATGCAGCGCATACGCGACTACGTGCATGAGGGCGATCTCGAAAGCGCCACCCAGCTCTGCAAGAAGACCGACACGCCTTATTCGCGTCTGATACTCAAAGGCATCACCCGCATCGGACGCCCGATGCAAGACGTGCTCGTGGCCATCGAGAACACCGGCAATATCGAGGTGGCCCGTCTCGGAAAAGGATTCACATGGCTCAGCACCACGGCTGCCGGAGCGCCGATGCTCGGATTTCTCGGCACCGTAACCGGTATGATCGAAGCATTCTACGCGCTTGCTATGGCCGGCACCGGGGCCAACATCATAGTGCTCTCGAGCGGCATCTATCAGGCGCTTGTCACCACGGTGGCCGGTCTGGTGGTGGGCATCGTGGCGCTCTTCGGCTATAATTACCTCGTGTCGCGCGTCAACCGCGTGATGACCGGACTGGAGTCTAAGACGATGGAATTCATGGATCTTCTCAACGAACCCGTGCTCTGACCGCCGGCCAAACCCGAGCACCGAACAATCCCCGCAAGCAATGGCCCTGAAAAGAACATTCAATAGTCTCGAGACGTTCTCGATGTCGTCAATGACCGACGTCATCTTCCTGCTGCTCATATTCTTCATGGTGACCTCGACATTAATATTCCCCTCCGCCATCGACGTCAGCCTTCCGCAGAGCGCGGAGCAGACATCGAAGAAGCCGGTGACGGAAGTCTACGTCGACTCACTGTCGCAATTCTACATAGTGCTTGACCGCACCGACTCGATAGCCTCCAACGCCACGGCACGCCCCGTGAGCCGGGAAGAGCTCATCTCAGCCCTGACACTGGTGCAGGAACAGGACTCCACCAGGGGCATCGCCCTCTATGCCGACGAGAAAGTGGAGTATGGGAAAATCGTTGAAATCCTCGACATGGCTGCACGCCGCAAGATGAAGATGGTGCTCGCCACCCGCGCAGCACAGGAACCCGGATTATGAACAGGACAGAAAGAACCGGCAGAATAATTGCGCTCGCCGTCACCCTCGTGATGACGACGGCCCTGATTCTGCTACTGCTTTTCACCACCCTGCACTACGACGAGCGCCTGGCTTCGGCCGAAAATCCTCAGCTGGAGGCTGAGGAACTCTTCATCGACCCGGAACTCCTGCTCGAGACCCATAAAAGCGTCGGTACCCCTGAAGACATCAACCATGACCAGCCTGCCCCCGAAGTGAAGGGAGAGCCGGCTCCCGCGCCCGAAGAGCAGCCGCATACGGTCACATCAGGCGATAACACCCAACCCTCTCCCGAGCAGAAACTCGTGGCTAATGAGACTGAGTCGCCTGTGACCACGGCCGAATCTGACAAAAAGAAAGATGAAGAGAAGGTAGCCACATCGATGGCAGGAAAATTCGGCTCCAAGCCCGGTTCGGTAGCCGGCAAGTTCGACTCTCCGGGCGGAAGCGACGGCGTAGGCTCGGGAGTCACCGGAAAGATGAGCGGCCGTCAGTTTCTCGGATGTCCGCTCCCCGACGTGACCCTCTCCCACCGCACCACCGTGACGGTCTCGATCACGGTAGATGCCGAGGGGAAAGTGACCTCGGCAGCAGCCTCGGGAGCAGCCACACGCGAGATACGCAAGAAATGCGAGGAAGCGGCCCTCCGGGCCAAATGGAGCGCAAAAAAAGGAGCCACGAGCACCCGCGGCTCGATCACATTCACGATTATTCCGAAATAAGATAGGCCGAGACCTTACCGAGCGGAAGCGAGGCCCTGATCTCGAGCGGGATGGCTTTCCCGTCGCTCGAAATCCATGCGTTCACGTCGTCGCTGGTCTTCTTTCCCCCTTTCGACGTGAATGTAAACCTTATGTGCCACGCATCGCGCACGGAGCCGGAGCGCAGCTTCACTTTCTCGCTTCCCACTTTCCATATCTTCACCGTCTCGGCGTATGAGCCTGAGAAAAGAGTGGCCGTGAGAGTCTTGCCTATCGGGAGGGTCGAGAGGTCGATGGTGCGCAGCCAGTAGAATACGCTCAGCATATCGTAGGTCTCGCCTGTGGCCGAGAGTTCTATATCTGACGATGTCACCTTGCCCTTCTTCTCGCGGTGCTTGTTGGCCGTACCCTTCACGCTGCTGCCCGAATAGGAATACTTTATCACATCTTTGGAATACTTTCCCCCTTCATGCGCCACTTTCGTGTAAGACAGCGGTCTGAAATCCTTCTTGCTTATGACCGAGACGAGGGTGTCGCGGACACTGAAGAAGCCGTCGGCCCATGGTTTTGTCTTGCCCGTGAGCCTGATATTGTAGTTGCCTCCCTGATTTTTCAGCGAGAGCACGGCCTCGCCCGAGTCTTTAGTGATGAGCCCCCATTTGTAGGTGATCACATACCTCAGCGTCTCGTCGGCAAACGTAGTCTTGCCAATCGCCGCCCCGGGAAGAAGGGCCACGACCGCCACCAATATGATAAAAATTATCTTTCTCATAACTGTCATGTATCAGGCGCCGGATGAGCCGACGCATTTATCAGTCCGGAATCCAGACTGAGTTTCTTGCAAAAATGGTCTCCGGGTCAGTCAGACGCAGGGCATCTTCAGGCGAAAGGATGCTGCGCCATCCCACACGCTTCCCGGTGTCGGCTCCCTCGCCGTGGTTGGCATATTCGCCATAGCGGGCCGTGCGGTTGTTGTCTTCATTTCCCCAGTTGTGCCATCCCGCCGGGGTGATGGCCTTCGGGAGCTCACAGTCAATGAAATATGTGGAAGCGTAAGGGCGCCATGTGCGTCCGAGATGCAGACTCTTCACTTCAGGGTCTGCAGTGACCTTGCATTTATGGAATACGTAGCCCACAGACACCTCCTTAGGAGTTGAGGCCGCAGTGATGAAGGAGTCGGCCTTCGCATGGATGCGGCAATTGCGGAAGAGCGCTGTGGCGGCTCCGAATATGAAGTCTACGGTTCCCTCTATGTAGCAGTCTTCAAAAAGATTGCGCGCTCCCCTTCCGGTAGCATAGAGTGTATCCTGATTGCCGAGTATATTGCAGTCGCGCACCGTGATACGGTCGCCGGTGGTGTGCAGCGCCACGGCCTGACCCACGCGGCCGGCAGTGTTCTCTACGGTCAGATTCTTCAGGGTCACGTTGTTGCCGTCGATTCTGAGCGTATAGCTGCCCGACGTTCCCATATTGTCTTTCTGCGCCCAGTCTCCGTTTGAGAGCACCACACCGTCGCGGCTTTCGCCCTCGATCGTAAGGTTATTGATCGTGGAGTTCACGAGATTCTTCTCATGGTAAGTGCCGTTTTTTATGTATATCCTCACGGGGTCTTCAGAATCGCCCTTCAGTTTCTTCAATGCCTGACCGAGAGATGTGAATTCGCCGGATCCGTCGGCCGCCACCACGAGAGTGCGCACATATTTGTCCATATCGGGGATTTCAGCCCGGGCCCGGGATGCAAAGATCGGGGTAATCATGCAGATCACAGTCAGAATCAGAGTCTTCATAGAGATTTCAGTTTAAAGTTTCTAATGGTATTTCGGAAAAATAGATAGAGCATCACGGCGGCTGAGAAGAGTGCGAACGAGAAGCTGTAGTAGACTCCCAGGTTTCCGAGTCCGTGCCCCACGGCCAGCCAGAAGAGAGCCGGAACTCCGATGATGATATAGGCCACAAGCGCCACCCACAGGAAGGGACGCGCATTGCCTGTGCCCTTCAGGCCATTGGCGAAAGTGAGCTGGATAGCGTCGCCAAACTGATACAGCACGAGGGGAGGCAGAAGCAGCAGGGCGTTTGCGATCACTTCTTCGTCGGGCGAGAAGAAATGAATCAGGGCTTTTCCGAAGAAAACGAAGAGAAGTGATGCCAGGGCCGCGAGCACCAGGTTGAGATGCAGACCCGCAAGAGTGGTGTGGCGCACCTTGTCCATGTCGCGTGTGCCGGTGAAATTGGCCGCCCGCACCGATACGGCTATTCCGAAACTCATGTAGATCATGAAGCCGAGTTGCGAGATGGTATTGATCACCTGGTAGGCCGCGAGCTGAATCTTTCCAAACCATCCCGTCACCACCGCTCCGAGAGTCCAGATGCCGCACTCTATGCCCGACTGAATCATGATTGGCCACGACATTGCCCACACCTTGCGGCGCATCCCGACCACGGGAGTGGAATCGAGAGCGCCCTCCTTGTAAGGTCGATAGCGGCGCGTGGTGGAGAATACCGTCAGGATCACTATGGCGCAGAGCCAGCGCGAGACGAGCGTGGAGATGCCGGCACCGTTCAGGCCCATCTCGGGGAAGCCGCACTTACCGAAAATCAGAAGCCAGTTGCCGAGGATATTGAGAAGATTGGCCGAGAGGATAATCCACATCGGTGTGGCTGTGTCATTTACGGCATTCGAGGTCTGCTGGGCGCAGTTGAAGACCGCCATCGGCAGCATCGAGGCGAGTATGATGAGATAATACTCACGGATAAGGGGAAGCAGCTCTTCGGGCTGCCCGAATCGGTCGAGAAAGAAATAGACCGTTGCCATCAGCAGGGTCATGACGATAGCGAGCCATGTATTTACCTGCAGGCCGGCACGCAGCATACGTCCGGCTCCGAGATTGTCGCTTCTCCCATAGAGGGCGCCCACGAGCGGCGTGATGCCCGAGGCGAAGCCTATGAGCATCACCATCGGCACCATGAACATGGAATTGACGAAAGCAGCGGCTGCGAGCTGATCTACGCCATAGGCCCCCACCATCGCAGTGTCGGCAAAAGACACCGCGATTATGCCTATCTGGGTGGCCATCACAGGCATTCCGAGGCTTATCAGCCGGCGATATTCATTAGTGTAGGTCAAGATGGTTTGGTTTAGGAGGTTTAAAGAAGTTTAGGAGGTTTAATGGGGTTTATGGGGTTTAAAGAAGTTTAGGAGGTTTAATGGGGTTTATGGGGTTTAAAGAAGTTTAG